>CAMDJM010000062.1 GCA_945900785.1 Akkermansia muciniphila | reverse complement strand
CGCATTTTCCAAGTAACGATGTCCAGTTCCGCCACTTGGGTTTCCCCCTGCCTGCGATCCTTCGGATAACCAAGGTTTCCAATGATCACAATCCGGTCGCCCATCAGGGTCGCCGAGTGAAAATCGGTCGGTGGAAAAATTTCCACGGGATAGCCAAAAATATCCAGCGATCCGTCAGGATGGTAGACCGTGACGTCGTTGTAGATGTTGAAATCCTGGTCATAGTGATCCTCATGCTCACCCGAAATCAGGACCACCCGCCCATCCGGAAGCGGAGTGACAGATTGGCCCATTCTGGCAAAACACCAGGCGGGCCCCAAAAAATTATCGTCGCACTTGGAAGTTTCAGGGTAGCTGAATCGATCTGCTGCCGCGCAGGCCTCCATCCTCGTCCGCACCAGCCATTCCCAGAGTGGATTATTCATCCGTTCAGGATTGCTTAAACCGAATCGGGGCGTCCACCATTTCGATACAACCTCGGGCGTGATGCCTGAGGCATCCAAAAGTTCCTTTTTGTAACGCTTCGGCCGCTTTGTTTTCATGGGCTGGAATCTGACACTGGTATTCCCGTAGTCTATCCGTATTTCGAGGGCCACCGGCCAGCACCAGACTCAAAAATTATCTTTGCTGCCGCCGGCTTCTTCGGCTATATTCCATACTGTTGGAAGCACCGCCAAATCCCCCATCCCATGGAATTGATCCTCTCCGAGAAAGCGCAGCAAATGGCCCGCGAGATGGGAGCAGCACGCTCCGCCGCGCGATTCACGACACGCGAAGCCGCGTTGCAGCAATTCAGGGACGTGGAGGCCTTTTTGCAGAAAACCGGTTCCTCGCCGAATGTGAAGCCCTTCGCGACCATGCCGTTGCCGAAGGCTTCTGTTCCGACTTCCCGCTGATCGACACTCCTCCGGACGCGCGGGGATACGAGCACGAAGTCTGGTTGCCGGAGTTGCCTCCAGACAACCCTCAACGGGTGCTCAAAGCGACTTACTCCGACGAATTCGGCCACTTGCCGCATGGTATCAGTGCTTCTCCCATTCAATATCTGGAGAGACTTGACTATCAAAATTTAATCTTTCACGATGACATCCGGCTCGAAGGCATCCGGCTAACCGGGAGCGGCGATTTCTTTTCGATGAGGGTAATAACTTCACAGCCTTTTGTGAATGGCCGACCGGGGAGCCATGATGAAATTGAAGATTTCTTCGTCAGCCAAGGATTCCGCCTTATCCGGATGAAACGCCGGAATGGATGGTATCGCGATGAAGACGGCCTACTTTGCTCCGACACCCACGGCGGTAATTTATTGCTTTCGGAGACACGGCAACTGATCGCGATTGATGTCCCGGTGATTTGCCTGTCGGCAGCGGAACTGGCACCATGGCTGGTTTGAGAGGTCGTTTTTTCCCATGGGCTTCGTAGCCAAATCAGGAACATCTTCGCCGGAGCCGACAAAGCCGCTGCGGCCGCCGCCGCCCCAGCGCCTGAAACTGCGCGCGCCGGAATAAGCGCCGCGCCTGCCCGCCTGCCCTGGAGCATCCGCAATGCCCATGAAAGGGGCGGCACCCTCCTCCTTCGCACCATTTCAATCACGCAATTCCTTCTTCTGGCCAGACAACGGTGCCCGTGGCTGCCCGCTCCAGAGTGACAGCCATCGCGGTGGGCGGCAATGAAGTCGTTTACGCGATCAGGAGTGATGGCAGCCTGATCGCCTGGGGCAACAACACCTTCCTTTACCTCGGCGGTGCCCACGCCGGCACAGTCCGGGATCACCGCTATCGCTGCGGGCTATTTCTGCCGGAACAGCCAGTGGCCGCTTATTCTGGAAGAAAAATGAACAGGCTGATAATTCAGAAAAAAATTGGCTTTCTGCCAAAAAAATTGCCCCGGCAAACGGAAGTCTGCCGGGGCGAATAAGTTGCTGTTCAGTCTGGAATTACTCCGCCACGCCGACGACGGCTTCCTCGGCGGGAGGGGTTTCCTCGCGGACGCTGAATTTGAGGCTCTTTTCGTTTTCGCGGCGGGTGATGCTGACGTGGTCGCCTTCCTTGATGTCGCCGCGCAGGAGGTGCTCGGCGAAGGGATCTTCAAGGAAGCGCTCGACGGCGCGTCGCATGGGGCGCGCTCCGTAGGCGGGGTCGTAACCTTCGGCGATGAGCAGTTCCTTGGAGGACTGGTCGAGTTCGACTTCGATCTTCTTATCGCGGACGCGTTTGAGGACCTTGCTGATTTCGAGATCGACAATCTTGACGAGGTCTTCTTTTTCCAGCATGTGGAAGACGATGAGGTCGTCGAGGCGGTTGAGGAACTCCGGCTTGAAGTGTTTTTTGGCCTGCTCCTCGATCTTCTCCTTCATGGAATTGAAGTCGTGACTGCCTGACCCAATGGCACCGAAGCCCATGATGCTTTGCTTTTTGATCAGCTCGGCCCCGACGTTGGAGGTCATGATGATGATCGTGTTCCGGAAGTCGATTTTGCGTCCGAAACTATCAGTAATGGTGCCTTCCTCCAGAACCTGGAGGAGCAAATGCATCACATCAGGGTGGGCTTTTTCGACTTCATCGAAGAGGACGACACTGTAAGGACGGCGGCGGACGGCTTCGCTGAGTTGACCGCCTTCTTCATAACCCACATAGCCGGGAGGGCTGCCGATGAGGCGGCTGGCGGTGAATTTCTCCATGTATTCCGACATGTCGATCTGGATGAGCGAATCCGCGTCGCCGAACATGAATTCGGCGAGATTGCGGGCAAGGAAGGTTTTACCGACGCCGGTGGGACCGAGGAAGAGGAAACTGCCGATGGGGCGGCGGGGATCCTTCAGGTCGGCACGGCTGCGGCGCAGGGCCTTGCTGATAGCAATAACAGCCTGATCCTGCCCGATGACGCGGCCTTTGAGTTCTTCCTCCATCCGGAGCAGTTTGGCGGTTTCCTTCTGTTCCATACGGTTCAGCGGGACGCCGGTCCACTTGGAGATGACGGACATGATTTCCTCAATGCCGACGCTGACTTTCTTCTCCTCATTGTCGGAACGCCAGGTTTCCATGACGTTTTCGAGTTTCTTGCGGGTGTTGCGCTCGGAATCGCGCAAAGCCGCAGCCTTTTCAAAGTCTTGGTCCTTGATGGCGGTTTCTTTTTCGATGCGGATGGTCTCGATTTCGGCTTCGATGTCCTTCACTTCCGGCGGGCGGGTCATGGCTCCGATGCGGGCGCGGGCACCGGCTTCGTCCATGATGTCGATGGCCTTGTCAGGAAGAAAACGGCCGGTGAGGTATCGGGCGGAGAGCTTGACGGACTGCTCAATGGCTTCCGTAGTGTAGATCGCCTTGTGGTGGCTTTCATACTTGTGCTTGATGCCCATGAGGATTTTGGTGGCGTCTTCTTCGTTGGGTTCGTTGACTTTGACCGTCTGGAAGCGGCGCTCGAGAGCGGCGTCCTTTTCGATATACTTGCGGTATTCGTTCAGGGTCGTCGCGCCGACACACTGCATCTCGCCACGGCTGAGGGCCGGCTTGATGATATTGCTGGCATCCATCGCGCCTTCGGCCGAACCGGCCCCAACGATGGTGTGGAGTTCGTCGATAAAAAGAATGACGTTTTTGGTGCGGCGGATTTCGTCCATCACGGCCTTGATGCGCTCTTCAAACTGGCCACGGTATTTTGTCCCGGCGACCATGAGGGCGAGGTCGAGGGTGATCACTTTTTTGTCGCGGAGGATTTCGGGGACGTTGCCGGCCACGATTTCCTGGGCGAGACCTTCCACAATGGCGGTTTTGCCGACACCGGCTTCGCCAATCAGGACCGGGTTATTCTTGGTGCGGCGGCAGAGGATTTGGATGACGCGCTCGATTTCGTCCGCACGACCGATTACAGGATCGAGTTCGGCTTTCTGCGCGAGTTCAGTCAGGTCACGGCCAAAGGCTTTAAGGGCAGGGGTTTTGCTGTCTTTTTTGCCTGTATTGCCCTGATTCCCAGCGGCGGTTTCCTGGAATCCTTCGGCACCTTCCTCCTCGTTTTCGGAGGGGGTAAAGTTGGGGTCGAGTTCCTTCAGGATTTCGTTGCGGGTGCGCTCGATATCAATTTCGAGGCTTTTCAGAACATGAGCGGCGACGCCTTCACCTTCGCGGAGCAGACCGAGGAGAATGTGCTCCGTGCCGACATAACTGTGGTTGAGGGCACGGGCTTCCTTGCTGGCGAGGGCGAGCACTTTTTTCACGCGGGGCGTGTAGGGAATGTTGCCGACCATCTTCTGTTCCTGGCCGGAACCGACATGTTTCTCGACTTCCATGCGGACGTTTTCGAGTTCGAGGCCCATTTTCATGAGCACGTTGACAGCGACGCCCTGGCCCAGCTTGATCAGCCCGAGCAGGAGGTGTTCGGTGCCGACATAATTGTGGTTGAAGCGGTCCGCTTCCTTGCGGGCAAGGGCGAGGACCTGCTGGGCTCTGGGAGTGAAGTTGTTCATCATCTGAATGAGTTGGGGTTGCGGTTTTGCCGGAAGGGCAGACCGCAGGCGACTGACCTCAGATGCATCGTAACCCCCCTATATGGTAATTCAAGGGGCGGACTGGAAATATCTGAGTGGGTGGCGTCGTAAGGGAGCGGCATGACCGGTGGGGTTTACCTGCAAGAAGTTCCTGCTTGCAGGCTACCAGCAGGAAACGTTCCGGGGGGGGATTTGGAAGCATTGGCGGGGAAAGACGGGGGGGAAGTAATAGCAAACCTTTCCGCCCTGCTGCCAAGTTGGCATGACTGCCTGCGACGGAGCGGCACGGGACCGGACAGAGTGTCGCGCCTGATGCCGCAAAAAAATGTGTGAAATCTGAACAATTCTTTGTTGAAAAAGCTCCTATCGAAGTGACGGATCCAAACGGACTTGAACGTATGGCTTACCGCATCATTTCCCTATCGCATGAAAAACCCCAAAGCCGGAATTCCACGTTGGCTCCCCTTGTTGATTTGTCCCTGCCTTGCAGGCTGTTCGGATCAGGACCAGGAAATAGCTTCCCTGAAGGAAAAAACAGCTGCAGCCACGGAAGTCAAAACCTCTTTGACCGTCAGCCTGCGCCAGTTGAAACAACGATCCAGTGAGCTGTCTGGGGAAATCCGCAACAAGGCAAATATCAGGAAAGATTTTGAAGAGAAGGCCAAAAAAAGCGGTGAAGTGGAGGAAACCTTCACCAAATACCGCGCCGAACTTGAAATTTCTGTGAACAAATTGAAGGAAGAGATCGGGAAATTCCGTCAACAAGCTTCCCCTCCCTGAACTTTTTCCATGAACCAACAACTCAAATCCTGTTTTTGGATCGCAATCGCCGCTGGCAGTATCCTTTGGGGCCTGCGCTATCAAAAAGTCCGTGAAATCAAAACCCTGAAATCGGAATTGGCGGACTTAAGCCACCAGACCGCTGAAATGACCAAGGAGTCCGCCCTGTTCAAGGCCAAGCTGGAACTGCAGGAGAAGGAAAATTCCGAGGGGGCCAACTTTGAGGAAACCCACAAGCAAAGTCAGTCCAGCGTTGCGGTCGAACAGAAAAAAATCGAAGCCCTGGTGCAGGAATGGAGGGGACTGGATGCCACCCGCAAAACCGCGTTGCAGGAGGCCCGGGAAAAGGAAAAAACCCGGCCTGCCGCCACGATCAGGCTGACCGACGGCACGGTGATGGAGGAATTTGCTTTCCGCAGCGCCGTGGACGAAAAAACCATTTCCGCAGAATATGCCAATGGACTCATCAAAGTGGCTGCTGACAAACTGCCCGGGGAGATGCGTGCCCGGTTGGGATTTGGCTGGAATCCGGAACCACCGATGACCATGATCCTCGATAAATCGGGCAACTCGGTTGTGAAAAAAGCCTTTGAGGAAGATCTCATGAAAACAGCGGCGGCTGAGGTCGCCGTTGAACTGGCGGCGGAGAAATCGGATCTCACCACCATGGAAGGGGTGGCCCGGGCCCTCGCCAGCACCGAAGCCCTGCTGGCCAAAGCGACGACTGCCTTCGAGGCCCAGCGCCAAAAGATCCGGCAGCTTTCTATGTTCAAACAGGATCTGATGGGCCCGGATGGGAAAACCTACGCGGCTCACCAAAAGGAGGCTAACAAGTATCTCGCCATTCTGGCTGGCCGTCTCCAGGCGCTGCGGCACGAGCGCCTCAAGCTGCAGGCCAAACTGAAAACTTTATAACATTTCAGAGACATCCCCCTCCGGTGCCTCCCTGCCGGGGGCGCTTTGCCCGGGATCATCCAGTCAAGCCTTTCAGGGCATGGCGGAAACGTGCGGTCAAATCCTCCGCTTCCTCAAGGCCGGCTGATACTCTCAGCAAATGCCGGGGCACGCCGCAAGCCGCAGCCCAGTCCAATTCCGTGTAATGGGCGAGCAGGGTGTATGGGCAGCACAGGGAAAAATTTGTGCCCAGGCTGGGGCCTTTGCTGAGGTGCAGAGCATCGTAAAATGCCGCCGACGCTGCCTCATCCCGCAGTGAAAACGAAAACAGGCAGCCCCGCCCTCCAGCCGGCCGCGCCATCCGGCCAAAGCGTGCCGGGCTATCGGGATACCACACCTGATCCACCGCAGGGTGGGATGCCAGATAATCCGTGAGAGCGGCTGCGTTGGCATTCATCCGCTGCACCCGCTCCGGGAAATCACGGGAGTTTTCCTCCAGCACGAGGGCATCTTCCGCCCACAACAAATCGTGGTGCGCCTGCTCAGCTTCCAGTCCAGCCTTGAAAAAAGCATACCATGGGGAGCGGGGATTCACCATCAGGGCTCCCGCGATCACGTCGCCCACCCCGGAAAAGGCCTTGGTCAGGCTGGAGGTCACCAGGTCCGCCAGGGCGAGGGCGTCTAGATTCACTAAGGTCGCCACAGTATCATCCAACACCAGGGGCACTCCGGATTGACGCAGCCGCCCTGACAAATCATCCAGAGGCACACAGGTCAGGAGGGGATTGCTGGGCACTTCCGCAAAGACAGCTGAAATCGAACCCGCCTCCGCGAGTTCCCCGGTTTTTTCCAAAGCCGCCGCGTCCGCCACCGGGAAAAACTTCACCCCACTGCCAAAGGCCTGCTGCACCCGCAACACATCCACATAAGGGAAATCCAACTGCACCGTCGGCAAGCCAGGCCGCAACGCGGTAACAAGACGGTGTGCCATCGCCATCGCCGCCATGCCGGAAGGAAACAGGAAAACATCGTCAGGTGACACCCCTGCGAGGGACGCGAGACGGCTGCGGATCTGTTGTTTCGCGGCCTGCCCGGACTCTTCCAGGGACTGATCCGCGCCCCTTTCCCCTGACAAAGCCCGGGCCGCCATCCGGCTGCTGACCACGCCACCACAGTAGCGCCAGTATTCGCGGGCCATGCGGCGGCTGCTTTCCGTAAAAACCAGGGCGTGCAGCGTGCCCCAGCCATAGGGCACCACCTTCGCGGCAGCTCCGGTTTTCTCTTCCACATAGTGCGCCGCCCGCTCCGCCGTCACCGCAGAAGGGAATACCAAACACCCCTCCCCTGCTCTGGCAAAGCGCCCTGCCGCCTCCTCAAACAAGGCCGAAACCAATGGATGAAGGAAAAACCGGGGATACCCCGCCTGCAGGGCTGCGGCAATGCGTGGATGCTCCTCCTCGTAATCAATCACATCCTGCCACAACGGCAGCGCCACCGACACCGCATGGGTGGTGGGTGGCAGCGGCAAACCCAGATCCCCGGCTTGCCACGCAGGATCGGTCAACAGATTACGGACAGTCAATTCAGGCATGGTTCCCGAGCCTTAACTGCCGGGCGGCCCGGCTTTCAAGCCGCCAATTCACAACCAGAAGATGGCGGCGACGTAGGCCAGCTTTGATAGCAGATGCAGCCCCTGATCCTGCTGGAAATTGGTCCACTTTTCGCACTTCGCGAAATCGATCCACCAATGCAGCACAAACTCCACAAAACCCAGCAAAGCACTCCCCGTCACCACCCAGACCGCCCCGGCGTGCACCAGGGAATGCGCGGAGAGACAGTAGACCCAGATATTCGATGGCACATCCCCCCCGTAATCCAGTGGCTTGATGTGGCGGTTCTTGCGGATCGCGAGAAATTTCCCCTGCAGGGGGTAGTCCGCCAGCGCATGCCCGATGATCAAAGCAAACAACATCGCCCATGGGGTCGGAATACCATGACTGGGGACGAGGTGCAGGAAGGAGGCCATTCGGACGGAGAATTAAGCACCTATTCACAGCGCCCGCGGCTAGTAAAGCAGATAAAACGGGAGGTTCCGCACCACCCCGAACCCCATCCCCAGCATCCCTAATACCACCCATCCCTTCCAGCCCCAGGCACGCTGGAAGCCCGCTCCCACCAGCAATAACAGCAATGGCCACAATATCGCATTCCAGTAAAATGCCTGGTGCCACTCCCCCGCAGAGAGCGCCGCCAGCGAGCGGCCCGCCCCGCAGCCAGGGCATTTCACCCCCAGCCCGCTGCGCACCGGGCACCCCGGCTGCCACCACGCCGCCGCCCCTGCCCCCAGCAGCATTCCCAGCGCCACCATCAGCGGCAGCACAGTGATACGGCGGGATTTCAAGGCCCCACCCCCGGCTGAAACCCCCACCAGATCATCGCCAGCGACAGCGCAGCCCGCAGCGTCCAACCCACTGTCCGCAGCCAATTGCTGCGCACCATACGCTCCACATCTCCCTGCGCCCCGGAAGCCAGCAATCGCGTGTGCAAAGGCACCTGCCACAGGGCTGTGCCGGCCCAGATGATAGCCAGCACACCGGAGCCCACGCCCGCCCATACCCGCCCGATGCCCTCCACCGGCCACACCACCAGCGCCAGCGATGCCGCCATTTCCACCAGCATCAACGGCCCCACCACCCAGCTCACCGCCCATTGATGATGCGTCTGATACCTCCGGAACTCCCCTGCCCCCACGTAGCGGTATGCCGGATAATGCACCACCTGCACAAACCAAATCAACCCCGCCAGCGCGCACGAAGCCCCGGCCTGCACCGGCAGAATCAAATTCCCAGAGATCGTAGACATTTTACCGGTGAGGAAGAGCAAATAGCAACCTGGCCGCCTCCACCCCCGCCTGAAAACGGCGCAAGCCCTCCTGCAACACCCTGCGGGGACAACCGAAATTCAGCCGCACAAATCCCGGAGCGCCAAAATCCGCGCCATTGGACAGGCCCAGCCCATATTGCTCAAAATGCGCCACCGGATTCTGCAATCCCAGCGCCCGCACGTCAAACCAAGCCAGATAGGTCGCCTCCATATGCGGCATTTTTACCTCCGGTGCGTGTTCCGCCAGATGCGCCACGATCAAATCCCGGTTCCCCCGCAGATAAACGCAAAGCGCCTCCCGCCACGCCTCCCCCTCCCGGTAAGCCGCCTCCGTCGCGGCAAATCCCAGCGGGCTCGTCTCCGCCACAAAACAATTCTTCGCTGCCTGAAACCTCCGGCGCATTCCCGCATCCGGGATGATCGCAAAGGACAATCCCAACCCCGGCACATTGTATGTCTTGCTCGCCGCCATCATCACCACCAGCTGCTCCCTCACCTTCCCTTCCAGCGCCAGCGCCGTGGTGAAAGGCGAGCGTTCCGGCTCCAACAACAAATCGCAGTGAATCTCATCCGAGCACAACGCCAGGCCGTGCTTCCCACAAAACACCGCCAAAGCCTCCAGTTCCTGCCGCGTCCACACCCGCCCCACCGGATTGTGCGGACTGCACAGCAGCACCAACTTCGTGCGCGGCGTCAGCGCCGCCTCCATCGCCGCAAAATCAAAGGTAATCCGCCCCCCGCTTTCTGTCAGGGGCACCGTCACCAGCGCATGCCCGGAATCGGCATGGGCCGATAAAAAAGGCGGATACACCGGCGTGAACGTCATCACCTCATCTCCCGGCCCCCCCACCGCCGCCGCCGCCATCGCCAGCCCTGGCACCATCCCCGGCATCCACACGATCCACGAAGGATCCGCCTCCACCCCGTGCATCCGCTTCAAATAAGCTGTCACCGCCTCCCCCGGACCCGGATACGCCCGTGTATAGCCAAACACCGGATGAGCCACCCGCGCCAGCAGCGCCTGGGTGATCGCCGGGCACACCGCAAAATCCATATCCGCCACCCACATTGGCAACACCTCCCGCCCCTCATAGCGGTCCCACTTCAGGCTACCCGTCCCCCGGCGGTCGACCACGGTATCAAAATCAGGCAATGTCTCACTTTCAGTCATATCCCCCATCCAACCCATCAAAACGCCCCGCGCCACCGGGATTCTGCCGCCTCACTGCTGGCCTTGGAGGGCGGCTTCGGCTTTGGCGGCGGCTTCCGTAGCGCGGCGTTGGATTTCCCCAGGGCTGGGGAGGCTGGCGAGGACGTCGGCGGGGATCATGCCCTCGGCCATGAGTTTGGTGAGGCATTTTTTGCGCTCGGCGAGGGCTTTGCTGGCGTCGCGTTCCTTGGAGAAGCGGGTTTTGGCGTCGTCGCTGCGCTCGCGGAGGCGGGCGTAGAGGTCGCCGCCGAGGAGGGCGGAGATGTCGACTTTCATCTTCTCGCGTTTGACATCGGTGTCGCTGACGGGTTCCCCATTGATGGGACCGCTGCTGTATTTGGGGAACATGATGGCGACTTCCGGACAGACGCGCGAGCAGGCAGGACAGTTGGTTTTGCAGTTATCGTTATTCTGCACCTGGAGCTTGCCTTCCTGGCTGACGCCATAGACGTCGAAGAGGCAGAAGCTGAGGCATTGCATGCAATTGGTGCAGCGGCTGTAGTCAATCACGGGAAACCAGGGCTTCCAGAGGCCGGGCTGGTTCATGGGTTGCCCGCCCCGGGTGCGCTCGATCAGGCTGGTGACGGCGGCGGGGTCGAGACTGGTGATATCGCAGGTGGTAAGCGTGATGCCTCCGGCGGCGTCTTCGAGGTTGGGAGCGGTGGCGTGATCGAACTCGCCCACCACGATGAGAGCGGTCTGGCCAGCGTGGAGCCGGGCTCCGAGACCAGCGCGGGAGACGGAATAGCCACGATCGAGAAGGGCGGCGCTGATTTCAAAACGGCGGTCCGGGCCGAGGGCTTGGCTGCCGGGGCCTTCGTAGAGGAGGATGGAGAAGTCAGGAGCGATCATGAGGTCAGTGGGCAGAAGTCAGTGGGCAGAAGTCAGAAGTCGGTTGTCAGGGGCAGGTATGATAGCTCCGTGGTCGTCCGGGAAGCCCAGCGCGCTTCAGGTCAGGGTTTTACAGGCTTCTTCGGTGGTGAGGGAGCGGAGGTTGACGATGGGGGTTTCGTCTGGGATGGGGGCACCGGCGGCGTGGAAGAGCCATTTGACGGCGCGGGGGTGGCAGGCGACGATTTTGAGAGGGGAGCTGGCTAGCGTGGCGAGCCGGGGATCGCGCCGGGCGGACATTTCGCAGAGATCGGCCACGCTTTCAAAGGGCTGGCCGCTGGTGCAAAGGTGGCGGAGAACGCCATCCTTGACGTCCTGGGGGAGGACCTGGGCGTAGGCGCAGCGGCAGTAAAGCAGGCGTGGCTCGGGGGACGGGGGGACCAGGTCAGACATGGGGAAAGCTCAGCATGAGAGGGCCTGGGGCGCAAGGCATGAGGGTGGGGAAATAGGGAATACTGCGATACATCAGGTGGACTCCGGTTCCTGCAGAATCGATCGGAACATGTCCTGTCCTGGCATGGTCTGTCAAGAGAGGCACTCCTCAATGCGGGGGCGTGATTTCGTTGCCATCGTCGTCCACTGGCAGGGCTTTGCGGATCACGGCGTCATGGGAGGTTGGGGCTACAGGGTCGGGAGACCCAGCGGCTGGAGAAGTGGGGTCCGGGGGGACTACCGCCCCGGCTTTGGCGATAATGGTAGGAGGACCGGACGGCCGGGCGGGGACGGCGGTTTTTGCGGCACCGGGGGTATCAGTGGGGTGTTCCCGGGGGGCTTTTATCAGCACAACACCGGTCCCAATGATGATGATGGCGAGTCCGCCGAAAGCCAGAAGACCGCTGGCGCTGGTGAAGCGGCCCTGATCCGGAGCAATCGAGGGCGGGATGAAACGCGTGCTGGCGTTGACGGAGTGGGCGTATTCGTGACCGGTGGCGTCCGAGACCGCGTTGGTGTCGAATTCGTCCAAATACCCGCTCAGGTCGAGATCCAAATAGCGGCTGTAGAGTTTGAGAAAGCCCTTGGCGTAGGTGAGGTTGGCGAAATTGGAGAGATCGTCATTTTCCATGTCCCGCAGGCGCTGGTGCGGGACGCGGGTGTCAAAGGCCACGTCCTCAATGGTGAGGAAGCGGGCTTCACGGGCCTGCTTGAGTTGATGACCGACAGAGAGCATGGGGTCAAATACAGGACGGAAGAGAAAAGCAGCAACCGGGCCGGGACGGGCGGGAGATGCGGGCAGAGGGGGCAGGAAGTCGAACGCCTTGTCCATGGAGGAAAAGACGGGGGCCTTGGGGGGAGCAGGGCGTTGAGGAATGCTTAGTTTAGTCTTCATCGTCGTCAAGGTCGATCAGGATTTCACGGGGTTTCGTAGGGCCATCGCTGGGTCCGATGATGCCGCGTTGCTCCATCAGATCCATCATGCGGGCGGCGCGGCCATAGCCAAGGCGCAGGCGGCGCTGCAGGAGGGAGGTGCTGGCCTTGCGCTCCTGCATGATGACATCAATGCAGGTTTGCAGGGTTTCTTCCTCCTCTTCGCTGAGTTTTTCCACGGTGCGGCCGGTGCCGTTAATGGCTTCGTCCACGGATTTTTCGATTTTTGGACCGCCGCTTTGTTCTTTGCAATGCTGCACGAGGGCGACGATCTCATCATCCGTGACAAAGGCCCCCTGGGCACGCACCATCTTGCCGGTGCCGGGTGGGACGTAGAGCATGTCCCCTTTGCCGACCAGTTTGTCAGCGCCCTTGGAATCTAGAATCACGCGGGAGTCGAGGGCACTGGAAACCTGGAAGGCGATACGGCAGGGGACATTGGCTTTGATCGTGCCGGTGATGACTTCGGCCCGCGGGGTCTGAGTGGCCAAAATCATGTGAATGCCGGCGGCACGGGCTTTCTGCGCGATCCGGGCGATGAGGCCTTCCATGTCTGCCGGGGCGGTCTGCATGAGATCGGCCAGCTCATCAATGATGACCACGATGTAGGGGATATTGTCAGGAATGGCATTGGCGTTGAATTCCTCCATTTCCTCTTCTGCAATGAGATCGCTGTCCTCCTCCCAAATGTCCCTCGGTGCGTTCCTCACATTTTGTTCCTCGCGGTAGGCTTCCCGGAGCCGCACTTCATGTTTGGAAAGCACCGCGTCGGCTTCGCTCCGGGTGAAATCGGTCCGGAGGAAATTGGCCGTGTCATCCTCCTCTTCCTCCTCCAGTGCTTCGCCGCTTTCGTCCTCACTCCAGGCTTCCGGGTCCGCTTCGGCATCGAATCCGGCGGCGTCTTCTGCCCCTTCCTTCATTTCTTCCATTTCGGCTTCAGCCGCTTCCTCTTCGCTGAAGCCCGGACCAAAATCATCGAGCGGTTCGCCGCTGAGCAGTTCCTCCGGCAGCTCGTATTCCGCGATGGGAGCCGGCACGGCCACCTTGGGCTTGGCACCACGGGAAGCAGCACTGCGGGCCGCCGGGGCGGGGGTCGCTTCCTCCGCGATCTTTTCGGGCAGGTTATCGAAGAGGGGCAACTGGGGCTCCAGGGCGGCGGCTTTGGCGGCGTTTTTCGCTTTGGTGTCGGCGGCTTTTTGTTTGCGGGCGTTGAAGGTCTCGAAGTTTCTCACGCCTTCATCGGCAAACATCCGGTAACGGTTTTCCATTTCATTGACCACCCAGCGGAGCGCCATGATGACTTTCTTGGGATCGGTCACGACCGGCACCACAAGGTGCGGCAGATCGTTGTAAGTCTGCATTTCCACGACCTTTGGATCAATCAGGATAAAGCGGAGCTGCTCCGGCGTGAACTGGAAGAGCAGGCTGGCGATGATGCTATTGATGCAAACCGATTTACCTGAGCCAGTGGCGCCGGCCACAAGCAGGTGGGGCATGCCGGCGAGATCGGCGACGATGGTTTCGCCATACACGTCCTTCCCGAGAGCGAGGGGCAGCCGGCATTTTCCGGAGTGGAAGGCGGGGTCTTCCAACAACTCCCGCAGCGGCACCGCGACCTTGTCCTTATTGGCGATTTCAATGCCGACCGTGTCCTTGCCAGGGATGGGAGCAAGGATATTGATGCGCTCCGCCCGGGTGGCGCGGGCCAGATCCGCCTCCAGGGCGGAAATCCGGCTGACCCGCAGGCCTTCGCTGGGGTAGATCTCGTAGCGTGTGATAGTGGGTCCGCGGGTGATATCACCCGGCGAAACCGCGATCCCAAAGGTGGACAGAGTCTTAATAATGTTATTCTGCGTGGCCCGCAGGTAGGTGACATCGGCGGGAGCGGCCGCGGCGCTTTCGTCCCAGTGGAGCAGCTCCACAGGCGGGAGGAGGTAGTTCCGGAAGTCGCCCGCAGCGAGGGCACCGCCCCCCACTTCGGCGGGTTTGGCTTTGTCCTGCTGTTGCTTGCGCCATTCGGAGAGGGAGAGCTTTTTCTCGCCATTGGCAGCACGGCGGGCGGAGCCGTCGATGATGCGCGGCTCCGGCATGCCCGGGAGCAGGGACCCGGCTTCCAAGGGCAGGTCTTCCTGGGTGAAGCTGTCAGCGGGGTCCGGTTCCCCCGATAACAGGCCGGCGGGCACCGTGTTTTTGCTGCGCAACTCGCGTTCAAGGCGGCGGCGTTCACGTTCCGTGCGCTGGTGCTCAGCAAGGAGGCGCTCCGCTTCCGTGGTCTCCGCCATAGCAATAGCCTGCTGGCGGCGGCCTGTGGCAAGGGCGCGCAATTCACTCCAGGCCCTTTGCCCGGCTACGGCGATGGTGTGCAATTCCAAGCCCGTGAGCAGAATCAATCCACTGGCGTAGCCGACCATGCCGAGGATGATGCCACCAAGGGAACCGATGGTTTTTTGCGCGATCAAATTCGCCATGAATCCAATGCCGCCCCCGGGGCCCAGGATAATATAATCTTTCCACCAGGATTGGAAAATGGACGTTTGCAGTCCCAGAATGACAGACCCACTGATCACCGCGACCACAAAACCCAGGGTAGCCCGGCCCATGGGACGGGTCGGCATGAGAATGCGCGACATGCCCAGCCATATAAAACAAGCCGGCAGAAGAAAGGCCGCCGCCCCAAACAGAAAAATAATGTAGCCGCCCGTCAACGCCCCAAATGGCCCGATGGCATTCAGCACCGGATCATTCGGCACCGAGCGGGTGGAAATGCTGAACCGCGCGGGCACATCATCCGGGGTATAGGTATACAATGCCAAAAAAAGCAGCGCTCCCAGCGCAATTAAACCGAGAGCACGGATGTCTGAAAACGGATGACGCTGGAGTGGCGGCGCTTCATCCTGACGGCGGCGGGGGCGGCGGGTGGACATGGTAAAAAGGAATTCAGGGGTCGCAGCGGGCACAATCCAATCCGGCCAGCCGTAAATCAGGGGAAGTAATAATCCTTTTCAAAAAGATAGGCAACGTGGAAATTTTGGAAACATTAAATAAATGACATTTCGTGAAATTTGTGTCAGACTATGGGTATTCCGAAAAATTTTGACCCTTTATCTATTCCCATCATGTCATTCCCAGCCCTGTCCCCTGCTCTGATCCGCTTGCAGCCTCTTTACATGGACCGCGTCTGGGGCGGTCGCACCTTGGAGAGCGAATATGGACGCTACCTGCCGGACCCCGCCATCCCGTATGGGGAAAGCTGGGAGGTGGTGGACCGCTCAGGCGAGCAGAGCGTGGTTTTGGAGGGACCCTTCAAAGGATTGACCTTGAATGAGTTATGGCTGCAACACCGCGGAGCAGTCTTCGGCTCTTCGGCACCCCACACGGAGCGGTTTCCCCTTCTGATCAAAATCCTCGACGCCCGCGATACCCTGTCCCTCCAGGTGCACCCGCCACTTTCCGAAGCCGACGCCCTCCATGGAGAGCCCAAAACCGAGATGTGGGTGATCGCCGACGCCGGACCGGAGGCCAGCCTCTACGCCGGGGTCGTTCCCGGCACGACCCGCGAAAGTTTCGCTGCCGCCCTCGCAGACGGCACCGCCGCCACCCTCGTTCCAAAATTACCCGCCAAAGCAGGAGATTTCATATTCATTCCCAGCGGAAGACTCCACGCCATCGGCGCTGGTCTGCTAATTTTTGAGATTCAGCAGAATAGTGATACCACATACCGCGTCTTCGACTGGAACCGGGTCGGCTTGGATGGCAAACCCCGCACCCTCCACGTGCCGGAGAGCCTGCGCTGCATCGACTTTTCCGATACCTCCCCTGCCCTCGGCCAGGCTACCCCCGATGGCTTGCTGGCGACCTGCGATTACTTTACCGTCCACCGTCGGGAAGCTCCCGCCGCCGCCCACGCGCCCGTCGGAGCACCCGGTCAATTCCTGATGCTGGGCATCCTTTCCGGCCAACTCACCCTCGCCGGATCCACCCTGAATCCCGGAGACTGGGCCCTCGTGCCCGCCTCGCTGGAGGCTCCCGCGCGCCAAGCCACGGCAGGACCGGGCGGAGCCATCTGGCTTGAAGCGGGCTTTTAATTCATGAATTCATAAATCCCTCAAGCCCGCACCCGCCGTGCCGCCATCCAACGGCTAAAACCCTCGTCTGCAATCACTCCCGCGAGGATGAAAACGCCGATCACGAATTCCTTCCACTCGTCCCCCGCCACAAAAAACACCGCCTGCCGCACCTCGGCCACCATCACGCTGCCCAGCACCACGCCCGCCACCGCGCATTGGCCGCCTCGCAGACTGCAGCCGCCCAGCACCGCCCCCGCAATCGCCCACAACTCATAGGAATTTCCAAACGACGAGCCCAGCGCAGAGCGGCCATCCAGCAAAAATAGCACCCCCGCCAGCCCCGCCAGCAGCGAGCAAATCACAAAGGACAGCACCCGCAGGCGGGTCGTCCCGATGCCGCAAAAGCGCGCCGCCTGTTCATTCCGCCCGGTGGCCAGCAGGTGCCGCCCCGTGACCGTCAGGTTGAGGAAGACTGCCGCCACCGCCGCCAGCGCCAGCATCAGCAAAAACACTGCCGGCACCGGCAACCCACCCAAAGGCCGTCCCAACACCAGAAGATCCCGCAGCCATTCCTGATCCGCAGGCAAAATCTGCTCCCGCCCCCCACCGGCCACCCGCGCCAGCCCCCGGTAAATAAAAAGACCGCACAGCGTCACTAAAAACGCCTGCAAATTCAGCTTCGTCACCAGAAACCCGTGCAACAACCCCACCAGCACCGACGCCCCGGCGATCACCAGCGCCGCTTCGCCCACCCCCAGCCCCTGTTTCAATAACACCGGATACAGCACCGCACTCAGCCCCACCCAGGATCCGATCGACAAATCAATCCCTCCCGTCAGAATCACAAAACTCACTCCCAGGGCGATCACTCCAAACAATCCCGCATACTTCAGCACCGCCCCCAGGCTGTCCCGCGACAAAAACCGCGGCTCCAGCGCCCCACACACCAGCGTCAGGACAACCAACAGCAGCAGGATCAGCAGCGTCTTCGAATTTTGGGCAGAGAGGGACTTGAACATCGGATTTATCAGCAAAAAAGTTTCATGGATTTTGCGCTCACGGACAAGCCCGGTCCACCCCCGTTGCCAAGGCCATCACCGCCGCTTCACTCAATGCCGCCCGGCCCACCTCCCCCGCCAGCCGGCCCTCATGCATGACCAGCACCCGGTCAGACAGCCGCAGCACCTCCTCCAGATCGCTTGATATCATCAGCACCGCCGCGCCCCCTGCGGCCAGTTCCGCGATCACCCGGTAAATCTCCGCCTTGGCCCCCACATCCACCCCGCGGGTCGGCTCATCCAGCACAAAAACCTTCGGCCCCAGCGCCAACCACTTCGCCAGCACCACCTTCTGCTGGTTCCCCCCTGATAACAAACCGGCTGCTTTCTCCACATCTGTGGTCCGGATCGCCAGCAAATCCCGCAGGCGCTCCGCCTCCGCCCGTCCCTCCGCCGCCCTCACAAACCCCAGGCGTTGCCCCCGGCCCAGGCCCCAGCCCGGCAGCGCGATATTCTCCCGGACCGGCAACTCAAGGAAAATGCCCTGCTCCTTGCGGTCCTCCGGGGCCAGCGCCACCCCGGCCTTCACCGCCTCCGCCACCTGCCCGCCCCGCAGTGCCACCCCATCCACCCGCACCGTCCCTGACAAAGCCCGGTCCACCCCCGCCACCACCCGCGCCACCTCCGTGCGACCCGCCCCCACCAGCCCCGCCATCCCCACAATCTCACCCGCCCGCACCTCAAACGACACCTGCTGCAACGGCCAGGCCCGCGTCCGCAACCCCTCCACCGCTAAGCGGACCTCCCCCGCTGCCACCTCCACCGGCCGCCGCCCCGCCGGATCCAGATCCCGCCCTACCATCAATTGCACCATCCGCCCCGCCGTGATTTCCCCCTTTTCCAGGCTGCCGCTATTCCGGCCATCCTTCAACACCACCACCCGGTCCGCCACCGCCTGCACCTCCCCCAGACGGTGCGAAATAAACACCACCCCCAGCCCCCGGCCCTTCAACTCCCGCACCACGTCAAACAACCGCGCCGTCTCCGTCGTGGTCAGACTGCTCGTCGGTTCATCCATGATCACCAGCCGCGCCTCCCGCGCCAGGGCCCGGGCAATCTCCACCATCTGCCGCTGACCAATCGACAATTCCTCCACCAGCGTCTCCGGTTCCACCTTCAAGCCCACCCGCTCCAGCAATTCCAACGCCCGCCTCCGCATGGTCTTCCGGTCCAGCCAAAAGCCTCCCCGGCGCGGCTCACGCCCCAAAAAAACATTTCCCGCCACCGTCAGATTCCCACAAAGATTCAGCTCCTGATGGATAAACGCAATCCCCAGCGCTTCTGCCTGCGCCACACTGCCGATGCGGACCGGCCTCCCCTCCCAGCGGATCTCCCCCGCATCCGGCGGATGCACCCCTGCCAGGGCCTTCATCAGCGTGCTCTTCCCCGCCCCATTCTCCCCCATCACTGCCACCACCTCCCCCGCCCGGAACTCCGCACCCACTTCCGCCAGCGCCTGCACACCGGGAAAACGTTTGGATAGGGAAATGGCTTCAAGAAGGATCACCCCAAGCCATCCGGGGGCCTCCCCTGAAAAGCAATCCAAAGATCCACTTCCTGCAGCATCACCCCCCGCGGATCCAGTCCTCCCATCGGATTGGTGATAACTTTGGGAACAGCCCGGATTCAGCATGAACCACCCCGCCGTTCCTGGTGGTAATTTCAAATCCGAACAAATTCCGTGCTGTCCACTCCAGGATGTGCCAGGTAAATCATCCTGCACCTCACGTCTTCCTCCTATGATGAAATTCCCCCCCTTTCTGTTGCTGGCCTGTTCCGCCTCCTCCCTGACCGCCGCCGGGCCTGAAATGTCAGAGGTCTTTCTCTCCGGCAGGGAAGGTTATGCTTCCATCCGCATTCCCGCCGTGCTCGTCACCCGGGCGGGAAGTGTCCTCGCTTTTGCCGAAGGACGGATGCGCCCCACCGATCAGGCAGAAAATGATATCATCATGAAACGAAGCACCGACGGGGGCCGCTCCTGGAGCCCCCTGCGCGTGCTGCACGGGGATGGTGCGAACTCCCTGAACAATCCCACCGTGGTGCAGGAGCGGGAAAGCGGTCGCATCTTCCTCTGGTATCAACGTATCCCGGCCCACCTGAAGGAACACAGCAAGCAGACCGGCACCGGACTCGAAGGCCCTGACATCTACCGGAATTTCATCCTGACTTCCGATGACGATGGCGTGACCTGGTCCACGCCGCAGGACATCACCGCCACCACCAAGCGCCCCTGGCGCGCCACCACCATCGCCAGCGGCCCGGGCATCGGAATCCAACTCAGCCGGGGTCCTCACCAAAACCGGCTGATCATTCCTTTCAACGAAGGTCCCTTCGGCCAATGGCAGAACTACGCCGTCTTCAGCGATGATGCCGGCAAAACCTGGACCTATGGCGATGATGTGCCCGGTGCCCTGGTGCCTGACGGCAAGGGTGGCCAGCGCAGCCAGATCAATGAAGTGCAGGTCGCGGAGTTGGCAGATGGCTCTGTCCTGCTGAACAGCCGCCAGTTTGCCGGAGCTAAGGTGCGGCGTTCTTCCATCAGCCGGGACGGCGGAAAGACCTGGTCGCCAGTGGGCGAGTTTGCCGAATTGACGGATCCCAGCTGCATGGCCTCCATGCTCAGATATTCCTTTGCAGAACCAGGCCAGCCGGGCCTGCTGCTGCATTCCGGACCGGACTCCACCAAGCGCGATAAAGGCACCCTCTATCAAAGCAGCGATGAGGGAAAATCCTGGCCCGTGAAGCGCGTGCTCTACCCAGGCCCCTTCGCCTACAGCGTCCTGACACGCTTCACCGATGGCACCATCGGCTGTTTTTTTGAAGCCGACAACTATCAGCGGATCGTCTTCGCCCGCTTGACGAAAGAATGGATCCAAACCCCGCCATGAGCCTGCCGGGAGGCCCGTAAGGCCCACCGCACAGGCTGCCAAGCGGATGGTCAAACCATTCCACGCCCCATAGATAAAGGGGATGCCCCGCTCCTTTCTGCCTTTTGGCTTTCCGCGTCGCCACTCCTCGCCCTGCGGTATGGATGCCTCCCAGTATAAGGATTACGTCCTGTTCATGCTCTTCATCAAATACGTCTCCGACAAATACGGCTGTTCCGAGATCTATCTGGATAACGAAATGAAGGACCACACGCTCTTCCAGGCGATCTGCCGCACGAACCGGCTGAGCACCTCATGGACTATTGGGCCGGCACCATGCAGAACGATTGTTATCTCATCGCCGCCGATGGCTGGGTGGCCAAAACCCAGCGCCTCCTCGAGACCGGTGAGAACGGCAAAACCCGGGACAAAGGCTGGACCTGCGATCTCCTTCCCAAGCCCCTCATCACCGCCCGCTTCTTCGCCAAAGAGCAGGCCGCCATCGAAACTCGAGCTTCCTCAATCAGTAATTAAATCCATCGAAGTCCTCGACTCTGACGACGACCTCTTCGCCGCCCAAGCCTCCAGCCTCACCAAACCCCCGCAGCACCTCCGCCAAACCCCAAAGGGCCATGCGTGCCTGGTGAATGGAGCATGGCAAATAACGCGGGCAATTTGTCTGGAAAACGAACTGCGTGGATGGTAGCAGGAGTCATGACGAAAACTTTCAGATTTGTGTGCCTCACAACATTTTGGTGTATCCTTCCAGCGCTGGCTGCGGATCAAAGCAAGGAGCCTCCCTTGGGATATACCCTTAAAATCGGGGAGCAAAAGGTGCGGGTGGAGGCAGGCAGCGAGACGACTATTCAGGGGATGTTCGAGAATCCCAAAGTGACGCTGGAACCCGATACGGAGCGGCATTTCACCTATGCTGGTTTGGATTTCCGGTATCCGGCCTACTTTGCTTTTGAAGCGGATATGGAAACAGAGAGTGTCAGGATTTGGACCTTGAGTGGAAACAGCAGCACTCTGATGATCCAGCACTATCAAACTTTGGAAATGACCGTGGAGCAATTTACCGATGCTCTCAAAACCCAATACGGCAAGTCGGCCACGGTTAAGCCTATTTCACGGCAGTTCAAAGGCCGGACCTACCACGGACTACAGGTGACCGCGAAAATAGCGGGGGCCACCATCACGCAGGATGTCCTGCCCTTTGACTCAACAATAGGGAGCCGTTTTTTGATGATTCAGCAAAGCGACGGTGAGAGTGAGGTCTCCAAAGCGGAAGCCGAATTGGTGGTCAAACTGCTCAATTCGTCTTTGGATATAAAGCCGCTGTCCAAAGGTGATTCCGGACTGCACTAGATCTGTGAACTCCTTCGTTTCTAACTAAATAAAACGCGCCCCGCTTGTCTGTTGCGGCCCGCGGCCTGCGCTGGCCGCCAGATCCGGCAGCACCTGACATAAATACGGCAATGGTGTCCCTGCCCGGGCGGCTGGACCCGAAGGACGAGCTATTTGATCCCAACGTCTTTTAATGACGCCTTCAACTCGCCATCCATCATCGATTTGTAGGGTTCCTCCGTCACCCCTGCGATCAGTTTTTCTGCGCGGGCGTAGTGCTCCTGACTCAGACAATGGCGCATGAATTCCAGTGAAATTTCCCCGCGTGCCTTGGGAGTGAGTTTTGCCAGCTCCGCTGAGACATCTTCTGCCGGCAGCCGGAAGAGCGCGACGGAGGCCGCAGGTTCATTGTAAAAAACCGGGGCCAGTTCCTCCAGCCAGGGCAGAAGCATCTTCGGGTGCTTTCTGACCACGATGTCGAGTGCGCAGCCCATCATTACAGGACGCTGCCCGGCGGGAAAAATCAGGGAAATCCGATCCAACGCGGTCGCCGGATCGGACGACGCGACAATCCCGGCGATGTCGCGCTGCGCCCAGCCCTTTGTGAAGGCTGGCAGCTTGCGCCATAGCGCGATGCTTTGCTCTTCCGTTAGCCCATTCAGGCGATGCTGAAACAGCGCGTAATCCGCGCAGGGCTGGAGCTTCCCGTGAAGCGAATGCGCCCCGACCCACCGCTCCATGGCCGACAGATCCGCTTTGCCCCACTGACGGAAGCGAGGTCGGCCCGGACCGGCAGCGCTACCGCCAGGAAAACAAAGATCAGCGCACGCCGCGCACGCGTCCTGGCGGTAAGAGTCGGAATCATAAGGGGCGTCTATCGTCCGGAACGCCCCCGAATCAAGATCGGGTTCCGCATTGGAAATCCCCCCGGCGGATTTGGGTGGCACGCTCATCATTCCGGGTGGGAAGCCGTTGGTTTCAAAAGATTTGCAGTCGTGCGCCAAGGGCGGAGAATTTGACCACGACAGCCTGCGATGACCGCAGCCATTTCCTGCAAACGGATCAGCATGGCGATTTTCTCGTCAAACGGTGCCTTGGAGAGAACAAGATGCCGGGCTGCTTTCGCAGCGAAGACTTCAGTCAGCAGTTCGGGGGAAGTGTCCATTGGCAGAAACGGTCAATCTGGTGGTGCCTGCTTAAAATCGTCTACAATCCGGCGGCGTCAATCTCCGCCGGCTCCTCGGGACCCAAGCCACCCAATCAAATTCTGAAGCCTTGCATTTGGAATTTTACGGCCAAAGCCCAGTGCTCCGCCAAACCCTGCGGGCCTCCTGCCGGATGGGCGAATTCAAATCCAGCAAAAGCACCGTGGCCCTCCCTACTGCGGTCCTTCCCATAATCCGGCTACCTTTGAGCAAAAAGTGACTATTCCATGCCTGAGCTACCGGATGGAATACTGGCTGCAATTTTCCGGACACCGGATCCATCGCCTGAGTGTGACTCGATTTCCTGAAATTGCAGGAAGCACACAAGAGCGCCAAATTCGACTCACGGGACTTCCCTCCAGCGGCTTTCGGAATACAATGCTCCAAGTGGAAAGTGTAGGCGCAGATAAAGGAGGGAGCCTGACAGTATTCACACCGCCCACCCGCACGCTGCTCTATCCGCTGTCGCAGCCCGGTCGTCATGCGGGTCGCCTGGATCGGGCCGGACGGGGCAGTGCCGCCGTTTTGGATTTTCTGCCATGGCCTGCCAGCAGCCGGGCGTTGTCCAGAGACAGACGTTCCGCCTCCTCCACCAAGCGATCAAGCTCCCGGCGCTCCTTCAGGGTGAGCTTACTCTCGGTATTCCGTCCCATCAGTTCATCCAAGCGGTCCTGCATCACTGCCTCCATCCGCGCCATTTTCGGAGGCGGCGGAGCCAGTGAAATCAAATGCTGCAAATCCACCTGCAATTCCTCGCACACTGCCCCCACCAAAGGCATGTTGAGGGTTTGCAGCGGCGCATCGCTGGCCAGCCGGTAAACCGACTTCCGGTCAAAATGCTGCCCGCCTGATTCCAACCGTTTGTAAAGCTCCGCCACGCTCATGCGTTTCCGGAGCAGCAGCGAAGGCAATGCCGAGTAGGCGTATTTCGTCCCGTTCATACGGGATATATGCCCCCTGACCCTGCTTTGTCAAACTCTCAAAAGCTGCCTTTAGCTCCGGTTCTGAAAATCATTTGTGTCCGGGTGTATTGAGGAGAGAATCGAAGTCATTCAGACTACGACCGGTGGTTCCGGGATGAACGCGGATGTGCTCCAGCAGCATACCGGCTTCTTCATTCACTCTGTCGCGGATCAAACACTGTTTCTGTTCCAAATCCAAACCCGCAGGACCAGTCCCCGCCGACCCGATCCAAGGCCGGAGGATGTCGTCGAGGACCGCTTCACTCGGGGGGCCTCCGTCACGGTGCACCCTATCAATATTATCCATCCAGCCCGACAATACACCTGCTAGCGTGAAAAGCGCCTCCCTCACGCGCCATTCAATCGGATCGTTGGTGTTGAGAATCCGGGTATGGAGATCCCGGAATTCCTGACCAAGGAACACACCATATGAGCTGCTGGCAATCTCCTGAGCAACGAATGGAAACTGTGCGACAAGCGTGGGATCCTTCAATTGCGTGCGCAGCAACTCAAGCAACCCGGTGAATCTCGGTCGAGCGCCGCTATGTAAATAAATCGGAATACGCTCTTTGGCCACTGCGTCGCGGACCACCCACCCCGCATGGCCCCTTGCCTTCCGATCTGGAAGCCTCCACGCAGCGTCGGGTTTGCCATGAAAGGCTTGATTGAAGTCCGTGCTTAGACCATTGCCCCATGACAGGCGGACCATTTTGTTGAAATTGATAGGATTCAAGTTGCCTCTGCCTTCTTCCGGGGAACGAAAGGATATTTCCGTAGTGACCCATGATTCACTTTGAGGAGTAACCAAATCCAAATCGGACATCGGAAAAATCCGATAGACCACTAATCCGCCGGCACCGCTGGTTTTCGCCGTTACCGCTGGCAAGCGGCCTCCCAGACCACGGTGGAACCGATAGATTGTCGCCCCGGCAACCGGTTGGCCATCTGGACCAATCAATTGGAGGGAATATGGATTGGTGAACAAAAGCCAGCCCGCCCATGGAACGGCCACGGCTACTATCAATCCGCCCAACCAGGACTTAACCCGCCAACCAAGCCTCCTTGGAAAACTAATCAGTGCCCCTACCACCACCGCTCCGGTAAAGACCAGAACACAAAGGACAAAAAGTGCATCCAGCCCAAAAATGTTCCATTGAGCTGGGCCATATTTTGGATCCCTCGGCATAACCGTGGGCAACAGGCTCAAACCACCCCAGGCACTCCACGCCGTCACCGGCATCCAAATCCAGGGAGCAACCGACCGCTTCCTCAGCAGGAAAAGCAAAACGGCAACGAACATGGCAGGAACGCCTGCGGCCAGAAGAGCGATCAGCCAGATACTTCCAGAGCCAGCGCCAGCGCCAAAAAGGACTTTCAGGCCTTCCATCAGGAGGGGAACGCCTATGAGAACAAGCACACCCCCAGCCAAGGATTTATCCCGCCAGGTGGTTTTCCGGGGAAACCCCAACCATACCACCAGCCCCACCAGCCCGGCGCAAAGCACCGCATAAAGAGCCAATGGATCAAACCCCAACCAGAGTCCTTCCTTGGGTTCAGGCCGGGTGTTCCTCATCATGAATACCCCGAGCAGCAGTTTGAGACAGCGCCCTAAACCCAATGCCGATGCCGGCACCCAAATCCACGGCGCAAACCGCTTTTCCCTGATCAGAAAAAGAATTGCGCCGACGACCAGCGTGACAAGAACGGGAATGACAATAAGGATGGTTTCCATTCAGAATGGTGCCACCCTGACAAAAGTTTCTTTACCAATCAAGAGCAGATGAAGCTGACCGGCTTCATAAACTCCGCTCCGCCACTTCACGGGTGATTTCCGGGAGGAAATCGGCGAGGGGTTTGACGCCGAGGTCGCCTTTTTTGGCGTGGCGGACGCTGACGCTTTGGATGGCGGCTTCTTTTTCGCCGATGACGAGCATGTAGGGGATGCGCTGGAGCTGGGCGTTGCGGATTTTGGCTCCGACTTTTTCGGGGCTGTTGTCGAGAGTGACCCGCAGGCCGGCGGCTTTGAGCTGGGCGAGGGCTTCGGTGGCGAAGGCTTCGCTCTTTTCGCTGATGGTCAGGATACGCACTTGCTCGGGGGCGAGCCACACCGGGAAATGGCCGGCGAAGTGTTCGATGAGGACGCCGGTGAAACGCTCCATGCTGCCGAAAGGCGCGCGGTGGATCATGACGGGGCGGTGCTTGGCGTTGTCGGCCCCGATGTAGGTCAGGTCGAAGCGGACGGGGAGGACGTAGTCCACCTGCACGGTGCCGAGTTGCCACTCGCGGCCGATGACGTCCTTGACGACGAAGTCGATCTTGGGGCCGTAGAAGGCGGCTTCGCCAGGCTCCTCGCTGAAGGGCACGCCGAGGGTGGCGGCGGCGGCGCGGCAGGCGGCTTCGGCTTTGTCCCACTGGGCGGCGTCGCCGGTGAATTTGCTGCTGTCAGGATCCCGCAGGCCGACGCGGACGCGGTAGTTGTCCATGCCGAGGGTGGTGAGGACGGTCTTGACGAGACTGAGGCATTTCAGGACTTCTTCGGCGACCTGGTCTTCGGTGCAGAAGAGGTGGGCGTCGTCCTGGGTGAAGCCGCGGACGCGGGTCAGGCCGTTCAATTCACCGCTCTTTTCCCAACGGTAAACGGTGCCGAACTCGGCGAGCCTAACCGGGAGGTCGCGGTAGCTGCGCGGCTGGCTGTCGTAGATTTTGATGTGATGCGGGCAGTTCATCGGCTTCAGCATGAAGCCATCAAGGAGCCGGTCATCGGCGAGGACGCGGCCGGGCGGGATGACTTCCTTGCCGGCGCGCTCGTTGATGCCTTCGGCCAGCTTTTTGGAAACCCCGTCGAGCCGCTCCATGACCTCGGCACAAGTGCAGCCGGCGTCGGCGCATTCCTGCATCTGTTCGTTCTCCATGATGGCTCCGAACTGGCTTTCCTTGTAGTAGGGGAAGTGGCCGCTGGTTTTGTAGAGGGCGAGCTTGCCGATGTGCGGCGTGAAGACCTGGCTGTAGCCCTGCTTGCGCAGTTCCTCACTGATGAAGTTCTGCAGTTCCTGCCGGAGGATGGCTCCGTTAGGGGTCCAGAGGATCAGGCCCTGGCCGACTTCGTCGTCGATGTGGAAAAGGTGGAGTTCCTTGCCGAGACGGCGGTGGTCCCGTTTTTTGGCTTCTTCGAGCGCGACGAAGTGTTGCTCCAGTTCCTCGCTGGTGGGGAAGGCGGTGCCGTAGAGGCGCTGGAGCTGGCCTTTGGATTCGTCCCCCATGTAGAAGCTGGCGGAAATAGCAGTGAGGCGGACGTTCTTGCATTTGCCGGTGTAGTTGACGTGAGGGCCGCCGCAGAGGTCGATGAAATCACCGTTTTGATAACAGGAAATGTCCTCGCCTTCCGGGATTTTGTCGATGAGGTCCAGCTTGAAGCGGCTGGGGTTGCCGGGGCGCCCGGTGAGACCGCCGAGGCGGCCGCTTTCGGCCATGGTTTTGGCTTCTTCGCGGGAAATGATTTTCTTTTCAAACTTGGTGTTTTCCTTGGAGAGCTTCTTCATCTCAGCCTCGATGGCGGGGAAGTCATCCGGGGTGATGCGGTGCTTCATATCGAAGTCGTAATAGAAGCCATAGTCGCCGGGAGGGCCGTAGGCAAACTGGGCATCCGGCCAGATTTTGAGAATAGCGGTGGCCATGAGGTGGGCACAGGAGTGGCGCAGGCGGTCCAGATCGGACATTTCGGCACGTTCTTCGAGGGTCTTGCGGTCGGTCATAGGGGGAAATGTGTCAGGAGTCAGGGGTCAGGGGAAAGCGGTAAAGGGTCAGGGGCAGCAGTCAGGGCAGACAGCAGCGGCGGAAGGGAGCATATGGAGTGGGAAAAGTGAAAAAGAAAAGCGGACAGGTGTGGCGGCGGGCGGGGGCCGCATCGAGCCTCATGGCGGGGGAGAGGTTCGTATCGTCATAAAATGTGGGGAGATCAAACGCGGTTATAGTCATCTCTTCGCGTCGAGGCATAGGCAGGGTGTGGGAGTGGGCCAGTTGGGCACGGGATTGCCTGATTCACCCCAAGCGTTGGCAAATAAGAACGGCTTGGGCCTGGTAGAGACGGGGAACCCCGGCCTTAAATTAAAATTTCGTAAATTTTTCTTCTTTTTTCAACGGATTTTTGCCACATTGAAGAGGGCTTGGCGATTGAACCGGCATAGAAGGCCCGGCTTGGGCCTTCATGGATAACTTCCCAACCACCTGATTGTTATGAAAACCATCCTCAAATCCCCCCTGCTGCTCATCCTGGGCGGCTGGGTCTCCATGATCAGCCACGGGCTGGCGCAAACGGCCCAGGTGCAGGCATCCCTGAGTGTGGATGGCCGGCTATTTGTAGTTAGCGGAACCCAGCAGGATGATGTGCTGGATCTGCGCCTTTCCGGTGGTGCCACCGGCCCGGACGGCGGGGCAGATCTTTTCAGCAATGGCGCGCTGATCTTTCACTTCACGCCGAATCAACGTCTGACCGTGCGCGAGTGCCGGATCTCGCTCTTCAATGGGAATGACCGCTTTCTGGTGCATGATCCGGTGGCCCAGCCTTTCAATGCCAGCGTGGTCTGGAAGGTAAATGCGGGCGATGGGGATGACGTGGTGGCTCTCAATGGCCCGGACCAGGGCTCCACCAGCGAGATGGTGGAACAGTGGATCAATCTGCGTCCGCAGTTATCCGCCCGGGGCCTGACGATTGCGGAACAAGCCACCACCGTTATGGGCCAGCGCCTCGCCTGGGCCCAGACTCAAGTCACCGATCTGCTGGTTGGAAAATCTGCGGAGGTGCAAACGCGGGCCTTGGCTCAGATTGATCGCCTCGTTTCCGATAGTCCAAATTCGCTGGTGAGTGAATTCGGGCAAAAAATGAAATCCATCAGCGCCCAGATCGCCGCCAATGGCCCGGATGCCCTGGTGGCGCGCAAAGGCATCAATGAAAAAGGCCTCCCTATCGCTCCCGGTGGACCCGATGGCACCAATGCCAAGGGCATCAGCGAAAAGGGCCTGCCCTATGAAGGCGTTGGCTCTCTCTTCAATGCCGACCCGGTGATC
>CAMDJM010000061.1 GCA_945900785.1 Akkermansia muciniphila | reverse complement strand
GCGTTGCGGTCGATTGGATCCTCCTCACGATGCTCCCCACCCCACCTCGCGGTGACGCAGTTTCGCTTGAGTTCTTTACTGGTTTCATGGGTCTGTAATGCCGGGTCTCCCACCCGGCAGGGTTGTGCCGCTCAATGGCGCACGAGCGCGACTTTGCAAGTCGCCCCGGAGCACCGGCAAAGCACCCGCAGAGCACCGGCAAAGCACCGGCAAAGCACCGGCAGAGCATTGGTAGTGGGGTGCTGGCTTGAGGCCTTGGCTGGGGCTTTGGGGAACCGATAATCTGGGGCGACTTGCAAAGTCGCGCTCCACAAGGAAAACACCCCGCAAGCTTTCGCTGGCGGGGTGTTCGTGATTTTTTGTCAGGCTGCTTCAGGCTGCCGGGGCGTGGACCTTACTTGGTCTGGCCGGGACGCCATTCTTCGGCGGCGAACTTGAAGGCTTCTTCCAGGCCCACCATGTCGGTGGATGGACGGAGCGCTTCGAAGGCGGCGGTTTCCTTGCGGAGGTCCTCTTCGCTGTAGTTGGCGGCTTTGACGGAGAGTCCGATGCGGCGCTCTACCTTGTCGACCTTGATGACGCGGGCTTCCACTTCCTGACCGACTTTGAGCACGTCCTTGACGCGGTTGACGTGGTCTTCGGAGATCTGGCTGATGTGGACCAGACCGTCGATGTCGTCCTGGAGTTGGATGAAGGCACCAAAACTGGCGATCTTGGCCACGGTGCCTTTGACGAGGTCGCCGACGTGGAACTTCTCGTCGATGCCGGACCATGGGTCGTTTTCGAGCTGCTTCATGCCCAGGCTGATGCGCTGGTTGGCCTTGTCGATTTCGAGCACCACGGCCTCGACTTCGTCGCCCTTCTTGAGCATTTCGCTCGGGTGATTGACCTTGCGGGTCCAGGAGAGGTCGGAGACGTGCACCATGCCGTCAATGCCTTCTTCCATTTCCACGAAGGCACCGTAAGCGGTGAGGTTGCGGACCTTGCCCTTGATCTGCATGCCGATGGGGAAACGGGCGTCGATGGCGTCCCATGGGTTCCCGTCGAGCTGACGGACGCCGAGGGAGATCTTCTGCTCTTCCTTGTTGATGCCAAGGACGACGGCTTCCATTTCCTGACCAATGACGAGGACATCGGAAGGACGGGCAATGCGCTTGACCCAGGAGAGTTCGGAGACGTGCACGAGACCTTCCACGCCTTCGGCGAGTTCGATGAAGGCACCGTAGGCGACGAGCTTGGAGACCTTGCCTTTGACGCGCTTGCCGATGGGGTATTCGGCTTCGATCGCTTCCCAAGGGTTGCTGAGGAGCTGCTTCATGCCCAGGGAGACGCGCTCTTTCTCGCGGTTCACGTCGAGGATGATCACATTGACCTTTTGGCCGATGGCCACCACTTCGGTCGGGTGGTTCACGCGGCCCCAGCTCATGTCGGTGATGTGGAGCAGACCATCCATGCCATTGAGGTCCACAAAGACGCCAAAGTCGGTGATGTTCTTGACGGCACCTTCGACGCGGTCGCCAATCTTGACGGTTTCGAGGAAACGCTGACGTTGGTCGGCGCGCTCGGCTTCGATGACTTCGCGGCGGCTGAGGACGACGTTCTTGCGCTCGTCGTTGACCTTGACGATCTTGAATTCGTAGACATTGCCCACGTATTCGTTGAGGTCCTTGGGAGGAATGATGTCGATCTGGCTGCCGGGGAGGAAGGCCTCGACGCCGACGTTGACGGTCAGGCCGCCTTTGACGACCCCCTTGACCTTGCCCTTAACGAGGCCGCCATCATGGAAGACTTTGACAATTTTGTCCCAGTTCTGCTTGTGGGCAGCTTTCTCCTTGGAGAGGACGACCATGCCCTCATCGTTTTCGAGGCGCTGGAGCAGAACTTCGATTTCGTCGCCGATTTGAATGTCTTCGTCTTCAAATTCGCTGACGGGGATGGCACCTTCGGATTTGTAGCCGATGTCGACGAGGACGACCTGGGGCTTGATGTCGAGGATGATGCCTTTGACGATGGAATGCTCGCGGAGGTCCTTGAAGGAGTTCTCCATCAGAGTCATAAGTTCCTGGTTCATAAGTGATACGGGTTAGTGGTTGGGTTGTGACGTTGACCAATAGTGCAGTCGCTTCCTTCCAGAAATGAAAGAGGGGTGGCAAACAGGCCACCCCGGAAGCGCCGGCGGGATCGGAAATTCGGCAGGACGGCGACTTTAAGGGGCCTTTTTAAAAAGGCAAGGGGCGGATGCTCCGCAAAAAGCAATGGTTTCCCACCCTTCCTGGCTCCTCCAGGTCCTCGCTGGGCCCATCGCCACCCTCCACGGGCTTCCAGCTTTCCAGGCTGAAAGCCCGTTTTGCTGTAAAAGTGTGCCCCGGCAAAGCCGCATCATCCATTGGAGCAGAGCGATGGAACATAAATTGACTTCGGGCAGAATTTCGTCCTGACTTCACCTGTATGAAAACGCTTCCCGCCCGCCTGCTGCTCAATGTCATGGTTCCGGTCGCTTTGGGTGGGGCGGTGGCCTGGGGCACGCGACCGGTCGGGGCGGTGCCGGCGGGTGCTTCCGCCAGGTCCTTGGAGGGAAAGCCGGACTCCCCCGCTGGTTCCACAGATCAAGGCAAGCAAGGCCGGACGGCACCCTTGACGGATAGTGCGCTGACCGAGCAGCGGCGGTTTTGTGAGCGGCTGCGGACGGCGGACCTGCCGCAGATGATGGCGTTGCTGGATGAAGCGAAGACTTTTTCCGATGCCTTCCGCCGCCGCTCCGCCTGTGCCCTGGTGATGGAACAAATGGCGCAAACGGACCCGACCGGGGCTTGGGCCCTACTGGAAAAGTGGGAGCAGGGCAGCTACAGGAAACAGTTTCTCGAGGCCTGGGCGCAGGTGGATGCTGGGGGAGCGATCACCTGGGCGGAGGGCTTGGGAGAGGTGGGAACTTATTGGACGAATGAAATCGTGGCAGGCCTGGTGCCCGATAACATGGCGGCATTCATCAAAATCCTGCCGCGCCTGAAGCCGGACCAGATCGGCACGGAGCAGGTGGGCACTGCGTTCCGGCTCCTGGCGGCGGACGATCCGGCGGCGGCGGTGCGCTTGCTGGAAGGTCTGGGCGGAGGAGAAAAGCAAAACTTTGGTATCTCCTCGGTAGGCGAAGGATGGGCGCGGCGCGATCCCAAGGCCGCCTATGCCTGGGCCAGGGCACTAACCGACCCCGCGCAGCGGGAGTCCGCTCTGCGTGGCGTCTTCCGGGCATGGGCGGAGACAGATCCGCAAGGCACCGCCGCGCGCTTGGACGAGCTGACAAAAGACCCCGCCATGGCCAAGGAAGCAGCGGGCGAGTCCCCAATCAAAGCCGTCGTCCGGGCGTGGGCCGCGCAGGACCCGAAAGCGGCCGCCGCCTGGCTGCGCGCGCGGGCGGAGGAAGCTGGCGCGGAGAATGGCAATGACATTTCTTTCAAGGATTTATTGCAGTCAGAAATCCTTCCAACGCGGGACGAGTGGAATGCCATGGAAGTTGCCGAATTGATCCGCAAGCCGGGTGAGAAACTGGTGACGGAAGGAAGTGACAAGAATTCCCCGTTTAATCATGGCATGATTTATGGTTATGTGGATGAAGATGGCAATATCACGGAAACGACCGGTAGGTTCGGAGGTGATAGCTCTCCGTTGAATCCGAAAGGCAATCCTTTCCAATTCCCAACGAGCAGGGCTGTCCGCATCGCCAATCCAGCGCAGGCGTTCGATGAGCTGTCCAAACAGCCCGGAGATGCGTCCAGGCAGAACGTGCTGCACGAGATCGCCTCCCAATGGGCGGAGCAGGACCCCAAGGCGGCCATGGCCAAATTGCATGAAACTACAGATCCGTGGCTGAAGCTGAGCTTGATTGACGCGCTCACGAACCTGGCGCGGCAGTCCAACGATCCACTCCTGGCAGGTGAAACCGCCAAGGCCTATACGGACTCCTATCGGGGCCAGCGAATCGTCACAGAAATTTACGCCAGCCTGGCCAAACGTGATCCAGCCCGTGCCCAAGCGATGATGAACAGTGATATGGATACAGGAGTAAAGACCTCCGTCGCCTCCGCCCTAGTTACGCAACAAGCCACCTATGATCCTGCGGGTGCGGTCGCGTGGGCGACCCAGCAGACGGATGAAAAAGTCCAGGCCGGGGCCATGACGGCCGCATTGAACAGTTGGGCCGGAGCAGATGCCTACAGCGCCTCCGAATGGCTGGCGAATCAGCCTGCGGGGCCAGTGCGGGAGGCTGCGGTGCGGGGGCTGGTGCAAAGTCTGCGGGAATATTACCCGGATGATGCGTTGCAATGGGCTGGCACCCTGACTGATCCGCAGCTACGGGAAATCCAGCAGTTTGGCATTGTGCAAAACCTGGTTTGGCAGGATCCGGCCAGGGCAAAGGACCTGGCAGCCGGACTGCAACTCTCCGAACCAAAGCGAAAATTGTTAGATAAAATAATCCAGAACCGGGAGAAAAACGGATATTGAATCCAACCACAGCCCGCCGCCATGAACCGCCCCTCCTTCACTTGGTTTATCACCTCCACGGTTGCCGCCGCCGGGGCGTTTTATGCGGTCCGCACCGCTTTTCCGCTTCCTGCGGCAGTTGTGCTTCCGAAGGCTCCTCCCATTGAACAAAAACCAACCGATACCGCCCAAACGGTTCCGGGCCCGCCGGAAAACCTGCTGCTGAAGCGGCTGCGGTTTTTGGATGCTCTGGGTGCAGCGGACTCCAACAGCCTGAGGCAGATGTTTCTGGGCACTGGCACCAGCCGTCAGGAAAAACGCGCTGTGGCACAGCGCTGGGCAGAGACCAACCCCGCCGGATTGCTGGGCTTTCTTAAAGGGCTAAGCCGCACGGACTGGGACCGGGACGGGGAGCAGTTCGATGCCATTAGAGGGATTCTCTTCCGCACTTGGGCAGTGCAGGACCCAGAGGCGGCGCTGGCAGCGGCGGATGCACTGACGACCCGTCCCCAATTCCGGAACGCCCGCTGGGAAATCGTGCAGACGCTCTTCGGCACGGACCCAGCCAAGGCTTTCGCCGCTGCGGTGAAGCTGCCGCAATCAATGAATGAGGACCACGTGGTGGACACGGTTTGGAAAAAAGACCCCGCCGCGTTTCTGAAAGCAGCCGGGGAAGCCCCCAGGGGAGCGTTAAAAAACGGAGAAGTGCTCAATGCGACCGTTAACGCTTTCGGGGAATGGTTAAAAAAGGATTCCACCGCAGCGGCGGCCTGGCTGAAAGGGCTCCCGCTGGAGCAGCAGCGCAAGCTCTGGGGCCGCATGGCCAGTCAATTCGCGGAAACACACCCGGCAGGAGCACAGGCTTGGTTCAAAGACACGCCGGCTTCCGCCGAGCGGGAAAAAGCCGGCGCGGAAATGGTGAAAGCCCTCGCGAAAAAAGACCCGCGCGCGGCCTTGGAATGGCTCCAGGACAATCTGCAGGGCGGGCGCACCGCTGGATTTGCTTATCTGGCGGAAGCTCTGGCGGAGAAAGGGGTGGACTCCGCCAAACAACTGATGGATGCCATGCCGCCCGGGGAGCAGCGCGACGGCGTGGTGAGAGTGATCGCGATGAAGTGGGCGGAAAAGGATTTCAAACCCGCCATCGCCTGGGTGCTCTCGCTCCCGAAGGACGATCCCGGCCGCAAGGAGGCGAAGCAGCCACTCATCTATCGCTGGGCGGAAAAAGATCTGGCAGGTGCCACCGCTTATTTGAGGGATAGCGCTAGTCCACGGGAAGCCTCAGGCATGATGTGGAGCGTAAGCCGCCAATTTATAGAAAAGGATTTGGCAGGCGGATTTGCCTGGGCGGATACGCTGACCACCGACACGAAGGCGAGTGCTTACGGCAGCTTTTTCCAAGATGCGATTACGATGAAAAAATTGCCGGAAGTCTTCGCTGCCATGGAAAAATTGCCCGCCGCGCAGCAGCAGGAAATCGCCGGCAATATCGCCACCATCGTGATTAACAACGGCTACACCGACTCCGGGCAGGATGCAGGTTTCGTGCATTTCCTGAAGCTCATCCCTCCTCAGCTGCGGCAGGCTGCCCGCGATGGAATCAACCAAAATGGTTCCGACCAGCCGGAGAAGAAACAGGCGGCGCTGGAGGCGTTGAAATAGACATGCCGGTTCCGGACCTCAGGGCGCTACCGGCTCCAAGTGCCGCGGGCTTTGGATTTGCTGCGGGATTCTTCTCCTTTCCCCTGGGAGGCGTGATTGAGGATGGAGTTATAAGTGTGCGGATGCCGCTGGCCACCGGAACCCGGAAATTTTTCAGGCTCAGACATCCTGACCTGCCTCAAGGTGAGTGCTGAACATTGGGGAAAGGAGATGGATCGGTCGCCCCAGCCGCTTTGGAGATAGTGCGGATGGCTTGTCTCCGCTTTCGCGAAGGCAGCTTGCTGCCGTTTTCGGTGGGGCGGCGCGCGAAGGGGGAAACGCTCCCCGTCCGTCCGCGGGGCAAGCCCCGCTGGCGAAAGCGGAGGCAAGCCGTCCGCACTCCAAAGTCGGGCCCCAGCCGCTTTGGAGGCAAGCCGCGTTATCGTCATTGCGCCGTATCAGGAAATGGGCGGCAGCCCGGCTTTGGGCTTTGGACCATCTTCCCTGTGCTGTGGATTGAACAGAACATTCCCCATGGCATCGTCCCTGACCCGCTGAATGACCCCGCCATCCCGCAATTTAGAACGTTTCTGCAGTCCCATCACGATCTTCCACTGGTAAGACTCCACCGCAAAGTCTTCCAGCACGGAGCGCGGACTGGACGCCCGCCTTGCGGTCGGCAGGGCCATGGTGAAGGCATGGGAAAATCCGTCGTTTTCCCATGCTCTTTTCCTGGGGCGTGGTATGCTCAAATTCCTTTCACTTAATGCTATGAAACTGAAATATCTGCCGGAATCCGTTTTGCTGGGAAGTTTGGGAGCATTTTGGGCTCCGTCCGCCCTGGGGACTCCTCCCGGGAAGCCGGCGGAGCCGGTGGGATCCGCCAAGGCGGCCGGGCTGCGGGCGGAGATCGTTCTGCCCAAGGAGCCGCTGGGCGGGGCCACCTTCCTAGAGGTGCGGTTTGCCACTGCGATGGTGAAAGCTGAAATCACCGGGAAAACCACCGACGCTGCGGAGGTGCTGGAAATCAAGCCCCCTCTCGCCGGGGTCTTCCGCTGGCAAAGTGTCCGCAGTGGCACCTTCGAGCCCGCAGGGGGATTCCCTTGAGTGAGGGCTGGAAGATCGGCCTGAAAAAAGGACTCCGCAGTCTTTCCGGACAAGCGGTGGAAGCCGGGCCCGTGACCGCCGGGGGAAAGCCCCTGGAAGTCAGTGAATACAGCCCGCGGTATTTTACCCCGGCGACAGAATCCACGCGGCAGCCAGAGATCACCCTGTTTTTCAATGACGCCGTCAATCCCGCTGCGGTAGCCAAGGCCGGGGCCTTCATCAACGGGGCCGGTGGCCGCGTCGCCGTGAAGGCACGCACCCCCCTGACAGGTGAGCTGGGACGCAATCCCCCACAGACAGGCACCCTGGCAGAACAATCCATGGCCGGCCGGGTGCCGGAGCTGGAAGCCCCCGCAGTGTCCGCGGTCCGCGTGAAACCGGTCTCCCCGCTCCCGCCCGCACCGGACTGGCGCTTTGTCCTGGAGCAGGGCGTGCCCAATCTTGCCGCCGCCGCGCGCACCATTGAAACCACCGCGATCAACTACGGCACGATCACCGAGCTGGCGGTCCATCATATCACCCCGGAGGCGGTGCTTGACGGCCCCCGCCAACTGCACCTTTCCTTCAACAAAAAACCCGCTGAAATGAAACCGGCGGCATGGGCGGATTGGGTCAAAATCGAACCCCGCCCGGACGCCCTGGCCTGGGAACCAGCCGGCCAATCCCTGACCGTTAGCGGCAGCTTTACCCAGGGCACGGATTACAAGGTGACCATCCCGGCCGGACTCCCCGCCGCTGATGGCACCCTGCTCAGAGCCGAATTCTCCGGCACCGTAAAATGGGCCGCGCATGATCCGCACATCTCGCTCCCGGCCTTTGACCACGCCCAATGGATCGGCGGAAAGGGCGGATTTTCCTTCGTCACCGCCAACCTGAACAAGGCCCGTATCAAAATAAAACGCGCCCAGCCGGAAACCGCCGTCTTCCTCCTGAATGGCTATGCCACCTATGAGAACGACGAAAGCCATCCTGACAAATCCGGAAACACCCGCCTGCCCTGGGCCGTGGTGCCGGGCCGCACGGTGTGGGAAAAAGAACTGCCCAGCACCGTGGGACTGGACCGCAGCGAGCATTTCGGATTCAATTGGGACGAGGTGCTGGGTGGCAAACGCCAGCCCGGCATTTATTTTGTGAGCGTCGAGGGCGATGCCAAGGAGGATGTGAAGTTCTCCGGCACGCTCGGGGCCCAGGCCGTGGTGCAATTGTCAGATATTGGTCTGGCTTGGAAAACCGCCGGCAACGGGGCGCTGATTTATGCCTTCTCCCACACCACCGGCGCTCCCCTGAAGGACGTCAGCCTGCGCACCTACACCGCAGAAAACGAACCTGCAGAATCCGCTGTGACCGGTGCCGATGGCTTGGCGAAACTGCCCCATGGCAAGGAACGCTGGCTACTCGCCCAGGCAGGCGAAGACCTGCGGGGCATCCGCCTTGATGGCGGGGAAATGGAAATGGACCGCTGGGCCTGGGACCTGCCGGTGGACGATGCCGGAGCCACCAATCCTGTCAGGGAGATGATGATCTTCACGGAGCGTCCGGTTTATCAACCTGGCGAAACCGTCTTCTTCAAGGCCATCACCCGGATGCACCAGGCCGTGACCCTGACCATTCCCCAGGAGACCAAAGCCCGTTTTTCCCTGGTGGATCCGCAAAACCGCGCGGTGCTCAGCCGCGAAGTGGCATTCACCAGCACCGGCTCCTTTTCGGATGCGATCGTGCTGCCCACTCAGGGACTCGGCTGGTATCGGCTGAAGCTGGAATTCCCCAAAACCGCCGCCGCCGCCCCAGCAGCAGCAGAGGAAGCTGCCGATGAGGATGCGGCGGAGCATGAAGAAGCTCAAGTGCCGTCCTTTGAGCAGATGTTCCTTGTGCAGGAATACCAGCCGAATGCCTTCCGCATCACCTTCGATGAAGCCGCCGTGGCCCCCGGCACGGAATCCCTGAAGGTGCCCCTGCAGGCTTCCTATCTGATGGGGAAACCCCTCGGAGCTGCCTCCCTCACCTGGACCTCACGGATCTCCCAAGCCGCGTTCCGTCCGGATGGATTCGACGACTACCGCTTCTGCCACGCGAAGTCCTACTATGTCTACGACGGCCAGGAGTATCAATCCATGAGTGAGGAAGCCGCGCTGAATCCCCTGCTCACCGGCCAGGGAACCCTGAAATTGAGCGATAAGGGAGCCGCCCTGCTGGATGCGCCGGTGCCTGCCAGCTTTGGCGTGCCGGGCCCCAAGCTGCTCTCGCTCAGCGCGGAAATCACTGACTTGAATCAACAGACCATCGCTACCGACTGGCAACGCACCGAACACACTTCCAGCTTCTACCTGGGAGTGCGCCGTCCTGACAATGCCGTCATCACCGGCACCCTGGTGCCACTCTCCCTCATCGCTGTGAACAAGAACGGGGAACGCCACGCCAGCGCGGTCCCGGCCAAAGTGCTGGTGGAACACCTGGCCTGGAATGCGGTCCGCGTCGAAACAGCGGGCGGCGGCAGTGAAGTCAGGAATGATCTGATCTTTGCCAAAGTGAGTGAGGAAGACATCCAAATCTCCCCGGAACCGGGCAAGGAGGAATCCTGGAGCTTTACTCCCAAAGCCGCCGGCACGCACAACCTAACTTTCGCCACTGCCGATGAAACCGGCCACCCGGTCCGCACAGTGGTGAGTCTGGATGTCTACGCGCCAAAGGAAGCCGCCTGGCAGCAGGAGGATGGCGTCAAAACCGAACTCCTTCCTGACAAGGAAACCTACCTGCCCGGGGAGGTGGCCCATGTGGTGGTGAAATCCCCCTTTTCCGGCATGGCGCTGGTCACGGTGGAGCGGGAGCGCGTGCTCTACTCCACCGTCCAGCAGGTGGAAGCCGGCGGCAGTGTGGACCTGAAGGTGGATGAAGCCTGGGCACCCAACGTCTTTGTCTCCGTGACCCAGGTGCGGGGAGGGGCTCAGGATCCCAAGGAATTCAAGCAACCGGAATACCGGATCGGCTATGCCCAACTAAAAGTGTCCAGCCCCTTGAACCAACTGTCCGTGGAACTGCGTCCCACCCTGCCGGAAGTCCGTCCGCGTGGCACCGTGGAAGTCACCGCCGTGGTGCGCGACAGCAAAGGTGCCCCAGTCTCCGGCGCGGAGCTGGCCGTCTGGGCCGTCGATGAGGGCATTCTCAGCCTGATGCCATGGGAAGTGCCGGATCCAACTCCGGTTTTCCATTACGATAGTCCTCTGGGGGTGCGCTCCGGCATTTCCCTGCGGCGGCTGCTCGCGGAAGACCCCCGCAAGCTGGAATTTTCCAACAAGGGATTTGTGATCGGCGGGGGCGGCGATCAGGCGGACGCCGGCCAGATCATGCGTCAGGATTTCAAGCCGACCGCCTACTGGCACGGCATGCTGCAAAGCGGCGTGGATGGCACGGTGAAGGTCTCCTTTCCCGCCCCTGACAATCTGACGGAATTCCGGCTCGCCGCGGTGGTCAGTGAGGGCACCGCCCGTTTTGGCAAGGCGGAAAGCCGCTTCAAGGTGAATCAGCCCCTCATGCTGGAGCCTGCCCTGCCCTGTTTTGCCAATGTGGGCGATGAAATCACCCTCAAGGCCGTGCTCCATAACACCACGGACCAAAGCGGTGAAATCGAGGTCGAACTCCTCGCCGATGAGCACCTGATCCTGCTGGATCCTGCCAGCCGGAAGCCGCTGGGCCAGCCAACCCTCAAACGCAGCATCACTGTGGCCGCCCAGCAGTCCAAGGCCCTCGCCTTTCCGGTCAAGTTCACGGCGGATGGCCCGCTCACCCTGCAATGGAGGGCTTCCTGCGCCACCGCGCCGCTCCTCACGGATGCCGTGGTCTCGAAGTTCAAGGTTGGCTTTGCCGAGCCACTGCTGCGCGAGGTGCAGTTCTCTGATCTGACGGCGGAAGCCAATGGCAGGAACCTCTTCACCAAAACAAGGCCGGAACTCCTCGCCGGCACCCACGGAAAAGTCACCATCACCCTGGCGAATTCAAGGGCGCTGGAAGGCGCGGAAGCTGTGATGCAGTTGCTCCACTACCCCTATGGCTGTGCCGAGCAGACCATGTCCTCCATGCTGCCATGGCTGACCCTGCGGGATTTGAAACAAGTCCTCCCTGCCCTCAACAAACCCGACGGGGAGATCGCCGATGTGATCCAGCGCGGGTGCAATCGTTTGTTATCCATGCAGACCGCCAACGGTGGCCTGGCCTACTGGCCGGGCGGGGATGAGCCCACGCTCTGGGCCACCGCCCACGGTGCCCTGGGTCTGGTGATGGCCTCCCGCAGCGGGGCCAACGTGCCCGTTGAGCGGCTGGAGTCCCTTTTAAAATGGCTCTCCCAATCCCTGCGCGAAGCCAAGGACGCCGGCCCAGGGGAACTCACCCCGCGCGCCTACGCCGCCTATGCTCTGGCCCTGGCAGGCAAGGGGGAACCCGGCTATCACGAGGTGCTCTTTGCCAAACGTCAGGAACTGCCCCTTGGCGCACGGGCCCTGCTCGCTCTGGCTATCCTGGAAAGCGATGGCCCGCCTGACATGGCCCGGGCTGTCCTCGCCGTGACCCGCGCCGGTGAATCCGGGGAGTGGTGGGGGGCGGATAGTGCCACGGCCATGCGGGTGCTGGCCCTGCTGAAGCTGAAGGATCCTGTTGCCGGTGAGGAAATGGGACGCCTGCTGGCCTCCCGCAGCCCGCGCGGGGATTGGCGCAACACCATTTCCAATGCCTGGGTCCTGATGGCCCTCAGCCGGGAGGCCGCCCAGACTCCGCCATGGCAGGCCGGACAGGCCGCCGTGCTTTCCCTGAACGGAAAGAGTTCTGAAATCGCCCTGCCCGCCCAGCCGGCTTCAGAGATCCTCACCCTGGATTTCCCGCCCGGCGCGGAACCTCCATCGCTAACGGCTACCCTGCCTGCAGGGCAGCGGCTCTTTGCCAAAATCGAAATCAGTTCCCGCCCGGCGCCAGGTCCCCAGGCCGCCCGCAAGGCAGGCTTCGCCATCTCCCGTTCCTGGCAAAAAGTCGCGCCCGATGGCAGCCTGGCCGAAGCCGGCCCGCTGCGCACCGGCGACCTCGTCCAGGTCTCCCTGAAACTGGACCTGCCCGGCCCGGCCGAATACCTCGTAATCGATGATCCCCTGCCCGCCACCTTCGAAGCGGTCAATCCGAACTTCTCCACCATGGCGGCGGACCCCACCGCCGGAGCCACCGGAGACACCTGGTTTTCCGATTTCACGGAAATGCGCCGCGACCGCGTGCTCTTCTTCCGCGACTCCTTCGAAGGAAAGGGCACTTATCAGATCAACTATCTCGCCCGGGTCGTCGCGGAAGGCACGGTCACCGTCCCTGCCTCACGCATTGAAATGATGTATGATCCCGCCCGGTTCGGCCTGTCGGAATCCCAAACCCTCACGACAGAAGCCCCGCCGGACGAAGGCGTCGCCGCCCGCTAGCGGCCTCGCCTTCCCGCCAAACCTGGCCCTCCGCCAGGAACTGCCCCGGCCTTGCTTTGCGGCCTGGGCCGGGTTTGCTGCCGGATGAAATCAAAAATCAATCTCCCTGGCCATGGCCGGATGCTGGGCGTGGCCCTGGCATGCCTGACCCTTCCTGGCGGAGCCCCCGCTGCGGGGGTGATGGAAAGGGCGATTCAGGAGTTCTCGGCGGACCGTGCCGCAGTGGCAGCATCCTTCACGGTGCCCTGGGCGGAGTCCGGGATCGGACGAAGGGAGGCGTTGCTGGGCACATGGCAGGGCCGGCTGGAAGCCTTGGATTACGCGGCCCTGAGCCCGGCGGAACGCATCGACTGGCATCTTTTGAACAATCACCTGGAAGCCTCCCGCGATGGTCTGGCGCTGGAGCGGCAACGCCTGCAGGAGATGGCTCCGCTGCTGGCCTTCCGCACCCCGTTGCAGGATCTGCTGCGCAAAAAAGCCGAACGTCAGGACATCGACCCGGAGCAGGCCGCGTCCACCCTGGCCACGGCCCTGCAGGAGGTGAAGGCCCTGCGCAAAAAGCTGGAACAGGGCAAGGCGGCGGAAGCCCCGCCGGACGCCCTGAAACCGGGCGCTGTCCTGGCGGTGCGCAGTGCCGAAGCCATGGAGCAGTTGCGCTCCGCGTTGGACGATTGGTTCCGCTTTTATGACGGATTCCAGCCGGACTTTTCCTGGTGGGTGCGCCAGCCGCAGGGAGCCCTCTCCAAGGGGCTGGAAGACACCGCCGCCTATCTGAAAAAGGAGTGCGCCGGATTGAAGGGTGAGCCTGACGATCCCCTGACCGGCGATCCCGTGGGAGATACCGCACTAGCCGCTCAAATCCGGCATGAGATGATTCCCCACAGCGCCCCGGAATTGCTTGCCATCGCCGAACGGGAGTTCGCCTGGTGTGAGGAGGAAATGAAACGCGCGGCCACGGAAATGGGCTGCGCCGATGGCAAGGCTGCCCTGGCAAAAATCAAGGCCCAACACGCGCCCCCGGGGGCCCAGGCCACCTTGGCGGCAGGGGAAGCCCTGGGCGTGATCCGCTTTTTGCAGGAGCGGGATCTCGTCACCCTGCCGCCGCTGGCGCTTGAAACCTGGCGGATGGGAATGTTGGGGGTGGAACAACAAAAAAGCCTCCCCTTCGCCGTCTATTCCGAGCCGAACATGATGGTCGCCTTTGCCCACGAGAGCATGACGCAGGAAGACAAACTGATGTCGATGCGCGGGAACAACGCCGCCTTCCTGCACATCGTGACACCCCACGAACTGATTCCGGGGCACCATTTGCAGGGGTTCATGGCGAAACGCTACGCGGTGCAGCGTCAGTTGTTCCGCACGCCCTTCCTGGTGGAGGGCTGGGCGCTGCATTGGGAAATGCTCCTGTGGGATCTCGGTTACACCGCCACGCCGGAGCAGCGGACGGGGGCCCTGTTTTGGCGGATGCACCGCTGCGCCCGCATTATTGTCAGCCTGCAGTTCCACCTCAAACAGATGCCGCCCGCCGCCATGGTGGATTTTCTGGTGGAGCGCGTGGGGCATGAGCGCTCCGGAGCCACCGCAGAAGTCCGGCGCTACATTGGCGGCAACTACTCTCCCCTCTATCAGGCCGCCTACATGTTGGGCGGGCTGCAACTGCGCTCACTCTATCAAAGCCTCACCGGCCCCGGCAAGCTGTCCCCCCGTGCCTTCCACGATGCGGTGTTGCAGCAAAACGCGATCCCTGTGGAAATGATCCGCGCTGCCCTGACCCAGGAGAGCCTGCCCCGGGATTGGAAGCCGGGCTGGAGATTTTGAATCCGGAAACGGCCGCTCAGCGATTGTAGCCGTCGCGATAGCCCGCAGCGAATTGGCTCTGGGTTTTGCCGTCATATTGATTCTTGTGGCGGCGGTAATCGTTCGGGTTGCCTTCCTTCCGGTCCTTTTTGCCGACGCCGTAGCCGGACTTATACCACTCCTGGGACCCACCGAAATAATTCTTGTCACGGGAATTCCCGGAGGAGGACTGACGATCTCGGTCACGGTCCTGTGAATAGGTTTCCCGCTGGGAACCATCATACGGGCGCTCAGGTTCCCGGTAGTAACCACCGCTGCTGTAAGGCTGGGACCGGTCGTAGCCCCGGTTGTAACCCGGTTCGTAACCCCGGTCATATCCCCCGTCCCGTCCGTATGGAACCGGGCGGGCTACCGGACGGTCATAGCCGCCTTGATAGCCTCCGCCATTGCTGCTGACGCCGCCCAGCATGGCTGGGTCCAGCCCTTCGCAGGATGGCAGGAGCAGGCAGAGCCCGAAGAGACAGCAATGAAGAAGGGGATGTTTCATAAGGTTGGACAAAGTAGCGACTCTTCGCGGTCCGGCTGACTGGCAATCCGCTACACAGACGCCATTTCGGACACTGCAACAAGCCAAATTCAGGTGCCTGGTCAAATCCTTACACCGTCTCCAGCAGCGGAGGCGGTGCGCTCCAGATAGGATTGAAATCAAATTCCCCGCAACCTGCGTCCCCGGCTTGATTCCTTAAGAGGTGCAAACTAATCTGGACGCCATGAGTGAACCGATTTACGACGAAGACAGCATCCGCAGCCTGGACTGGGTGGAGCACATCCGCCTCCGCCCTGGCATGTATATTGGGAAGCTGGGCGATGGCTCTGCCCCGGATGACGGCATTTACATTCTGGCCAAGGAGGCGCTGGACAACTCCATTGATGAATTTGTCATGGGCCACGGGAAGCAGATCGACATCGACCTCGTGGATCGACGCATGAAGGTGCGGGATTACGGACGCGGCATCCCGCTGGGCAAGCTGATGGACTGTGCCGCCAAGATCAATACCGGCGCCAAATACGACAGCAAAGCCTTCAAAAAATCCGTCGGACTCAACGGCGTCGGTATCAAAGCCGTGAACGCGCTTTCCAGTTTCTTTGATATTCAGGCCTACCGGGAAGGCGAGACCAAGCTGATCGAATTCAGCAAAGGCAAGGTGCAGGAGGAAATGAAAAAGCCCCAGCCCACCCGGGAAGGCAACGGAACCCGCCTCAGCTTTACCCCGGATCCGGCGATCTTTGGCCCCAAGGTGAAGTGGGACATGGAAACCCTGGAGCGCATGTGCCGCTACTATTCCTATCTGAATACCGGACTAACCCTGAATCTGAACGGCACAAAGTTCCGCAGCAAGGATGGCTTGGCTGACCTGCTCCGGGATAACCTCCCGCAGGAGGCGCTCTATCCGATCATCCACCTGAAGGGCGAAGACATCGAGATCGCCTTCACCCATGCCGAGCAGGCCGGGGAAGATTACTACAGTTTTGTGAATGGACAAAACACCCACCAGGGTGGGACGCACCTCACCGCCTTCCGTGAAGCACTGGTCAAAACCATGCGGGAGCATTTCAAGAAGGACTACGATCCCTCTGACATCCGCACCGGCATCGTGGCCGCCATCGCTATCAAGGTAACCGAACCCGTCTTCGAAAGCCAGACCAAGACCAAACTGGGCTCCACCCACATGGAACCGGAGGGCCAGACCGTCCGGACCTTCATCGCGAATTTCCTGTCAAAGGAACTGGAACTCCATCTCCACAAAAACAAGGACACCGCCAAGGCCCTGCTGGATAAAATCCAGATGAATGAAGCCGAGCGCAAGGAACTCGCCGGCGTGGCCAAGATCGCCAAGGAACGGGCCCGCAAAGCCAAGATTCATAACAAAAAACTGCGGGACTGCCGGGTGCACCTGGATTCAAATGCCAAAAACAAGGACGACAGCACCCTTTTCATCACGGAAGGAAACAGCGCCAGCGGCTCCATCACTGCCGCCCGCGATGTGGATACCCAGGCGGTCTTCAGCCTGCGGGGAAAGCCGCTGAACACCTTTGGCCTCAACAAAAAAATCGTATATGAAAATGAAGAGTTCAATCTCCTGCAGCATGCCCTCAACATCGAGGACAGCGTGGACGAACTGCGGTATAACAAAGTGGTGCTGGCGACCGATGCCGACGTGGATGGCATGCACATCCGCCTGCTGATGATCACCTTCTTCCTGCAATTTTTCCCGGATCTGCTGCGGCGTGGTCACCTCTTTGTCCTGCAGACGCCCCTCTTCCGCATCCGCAATAAAAAAGAAACGATCTACAGCTACAGTGAGGACGAAAAGCAGGCCGCCATCAAAAAGCTGGGCAAAAACGCCGAAATCACCCGCTTCAAAGGCCTCGGCGAAATCAACGCCAGCGAGTTCAAACACTTCATCGGCAAGGACATCCGGCTGGATCCGGTGGGCATCGACCACAGCCATTCCATCAAGGAACTCCTTACCTTCTACATGGGCAAGAACACCCCGGAACGTCAGGAATTCATCATCCGCAATCTCCGGGTGGAGCAGGACATCCTGCCGCCGGACGGCCCCGGCACCCGGCCTGAAGACATGACTGAGAAAGTGGCCTAGTCCAGCTCATGGAATGGTCCAGGGCGCAGGTTATTGTCCCTGTCCGCGGAGCTTGAACTCTGCCGGAAGGCAGGGCCTAACTCTGGATGCGCCCTGGGCCAATCAATCCTATCCCCCAGAAAGAGGTTCCAGATCAAAAACAGGGAAGGACAGCAGTTGATAAGCGGGCCGGACCACTGCCGTTCACTTCAGGAGCCCCACCCCCCATGCCCCGTCCCAAAACCATTTTACTCCTGCTCGCAGGAGCCTCCCTGACCGTCTTCCCCTCCCAGGCCGGCACCCCTTCCTTCAGCCAGGACATCCGCCCCCTGCTCTCCGACCGCTGCTTCAAATGCCACGGTCCTGACGAAAAAAGCCGCAAAGGCGGACTCCGCCTGGACTTGCCGGAATCCGCCCATCAGGGTGAAAAATCCGGCGAACCCGCCATCGTCCCTGGCAACATTACCGCCAGCGAAATCCTGAAGCGGATGCACTCCACCGACCCGGATGAAGTCATGCCTCCCCCGGCCATGAAAAAAGCTCTCACGCCGGACGAGATCAAACTCTTCGAAGCATGGGTCGCGGGCGGAGCCATTTACGAAAAGCACTGGGCCTTTGCCCCCCCCGTTCTGCCCGCCGTGCCAGCACCGGCGCAGCCCGCCTGGCCGCAGCGGAATGAAGTGGACGCCTTCGTCCAGCCCCTCCTCGCCGCCAACGGCCTGACACCCGCCCCGGAATCGGATCCTATCACCCTTTTCCGCCGCGTCAGCATCGACCTCACCGGCCTCCCTCCCTCTGCAGATTCCCTCGCCGCCTTCCTCGCTGACAAATCCCCCCAGGCTTACGAAGCTGCCGTGGAGCGCCTCCTCGCTTCCCCCCAATACGGCGAAAAATGGGCCCGCAAATGGCTGGATCTCGCCCGTTATGCCGATACCAACGGCTACGAAAAAGACCGCGCCCGCACCATCTGGCCCTACCGGGACTGGGTGATCCGCTCCCTCAATGCCGATATGCCGTTTGACCAGTTCACCATCGAACAAATCGCCGGCGACATGCAGCCGAATCCGACCACGGACCAGCTCATCGCCACCGGATTCCATCGCAATACCATGCAGAACGAGGAAGGCGGCATCGACCCGCTGGAATTCCGCTATTACGCCATGGTCGACCGCGTTGCCACCACCAGCGCCACCTGGCTCGGCCTCACCCTGCAATGCGCCCAGTGCCACACCCACAAATACGACCCGGTGACCCACAAGGAGTATTTCTCCATCATGGCGCTGCTCAACAACGCCGACGAACCCGACCTGTCACTCCCTGACGCCTCCTTCGCTGACCAGGAAAAATCGCGTCCCGCCCAGTTGGATAAACAACTCGCTGCCCTCCCCACCCTCTGGCTGGGCCAACAGGCAAAAGCTGAAAACATCACCTGGCAAACCCCCTCCATCATAACTGTCAGCGGCAATCCCGCAGACCCCTCCACGGTGCAGCCGGACCAATCCGTCCTCTTCACCAGCCCCGGCCCGGAAACGAACAACACGACCCTGACCCTTTCAGGAATCCCTGCCCGGACCACGCACCTCCGCCTCGAAGCCCTCACCGATGACTCCCTCCCCGGCAAAGGTCCGGGCCGCACCGCTCACGGCAACTTCGTCCTCAGCGAAATCGAAGTCCGCACCGGAGGCCAACTCCTCCCCCTTGTCCCAGTCTCTGCCTCTGCAGAACAAAGCGGCTTTCCCCTCAGCGCAGCCGTCGATGGACAACCCGGCACCGGCTGGGCGGTTGACGATGGCAGGAGCGGCATCCGTGCCACCAAAACCGCGGTCTTTTCCCTGGGCAAGCCCGTGCGGGAATCCGCGGACCTAACCGTAAGTGTGCAACAGAATCATGGCGGCCACCATACCATGGGCCGTCTCAAACTCAGCACCGGCACCACCACTGCCGCTCCCACGCCAGGCTTGGACTCCCTGGAACTGGCCACCCAAGCCTGGCTCGCCACCCAGCGCGCCCAAACCGCCGCCTGGCAAAGCATCGCCCCGGTTAAAGCCACCTCCAATCTCCCTCTCCTCACCCTCCAGCCGGACGCCTCCGTCTTTGTCAGTGGAGACATCACCAAGGCGGATACCTATCAACTGGAATTCGCCAACCTCCCCCCGGGCATCACCGCACTCCGCCTTGAAGCCCTGCCCGATCCCCGCCTGCCCGCCAACGGCCCCGGCATGGCGTATTATGAAGGGCCCAAAGGCGACTTCTTCCTCGGCGAATTCCAAATCACCAGCGGTGGCCAGCCCATCAAGCTAACCAGTGCCACCGAAAGCTACGCCAAAAACAACTTCGGGCAAAATGCCAGCGCCCAACTTGCCATTGATGGAAATCCCGAGACGGGTTGGAGCTGCGCCGAGGGCATGGGACGCGCCCACGAAGCCGTTTTCAACCTGGAAAAACCGCTCCAGCCCTTGGACGGAAAACTAAGCCTGACCCTGATGTTCGGCCGGCACTACGCCTGCTCGCTGGGGAAATTCCGGCTCTCCTTCACCACTGCCACCGGCACCTTCAAAGCCAGCGCCCTGCCTGCTGACATCCAACCCCTCCTCACCCAATCCCCCACCCCTGCCGGTCGCGCCCTCCTCCAGCGGGAATTCCTCCTGCAATCCCCGGAGCTGGCCGCCGCACGCCAGGAAATCGACAAACTCCGCCAGCCTGCCTCCACCCTGACCACCCTCGTCCTGCAGGAGCGTCCCCCGGAAAACCCCCGCCCTACCTTTATTCATAACCGCGGCGAATTCACCCAACCCACCGATCAGGTCAGCCCTGGCGTCCTCAGCGTCCTCAATCCCCTGCCCCCCGGCGCTCCGGCCAACCGCCTCAGCTTCGCCCGCTGGCTGGTCAGCCGAGACCAGCCTCTCACCGCCCGGGTCGTCGCCAACCGGGCCTGGGCCACCTTCTTCGGGCGTGGCCTGGTGAAAACCCAGGAGGACTTCGGCTATCAAAGTCAGCTTCCCTCCCACCCCGCGCTCCTCGACTGGCTGGCCGTCCGCTTCATGGAAGACGGCTGGTCCCAGAAAAAACTCCACCGCCGCATCGTCCTCAGCCACACCTACCGCCAGTCCAGTCAGGACCAACCTGCCGCCGCCCTGGCCGATCCCGAAAACAAATGGCTGTGGCGCGGCCCCCGCCTCCGCCTTGATGCGGAGGAAGTCCGCGATGCCGCCCTCTCGGCTGCCGGGCTCCTTTCCAATAAAATGTTCGGCCCCGGTGTCTATCCACCCCAGCCCGCCAGCGTCACCACCGAAGGCACCTACGGCGGCCTGAACTGGCCCACCAGCACGGGCGAAGACCGCTACCGCCGCTCCCTTTACACCTACACGAAACGCACCGCCCCCTTCGCTTTCGCCACCACCTTCGACGCCCCCAGCGGCGAGGCCTGCATCGTCCGCCGCGACCGCTCCAACACCCCTCTCCAGGCCCTTTCGCTGCTCAATGACATCACCATCATGGAAGCTGCCAACGCCTTCGGCAAAACCCTCGCCGCCCGCCCCGGGCCGGCCGCCGAAACCCTCACCTACGCCTTCTCACGCTGCTTCTCCCGCCCTCCGGACGCCACAGAATCCGCCGCTCTCCTTGCCTTCCACGAAAAACAACTCGCCAACTTCACCGGTAACCCCACCGCCGCCCGTGACCTCAGCGGCCCGGAAGCCACCCCCGCCGCCGCCGCCTGGACCCTCGTCTGCCGCGCCCTGCTCAACATGGACGAATTTGTCACCAAAAGCTAGCGACCCCATTCCGTGGCACAGGCTTCCAGCCTGTGCGGCCAGCGGGCTTCCAGCCCGCTGACATCCCCCACTCAAAACAATCCCCTCCAGCCCATGCACCCCTTCACCAACCCCGGCCTCGATCTCACCCGCCGCCACTTCCTCCGCGATTGCGGCATTGGCCTCGGCAAAGTCGCCCTCGCCAGCCTCCTCGCCGAAGGCTCCCTCCCCCACGCCGCTGCGGCTGCCGTCAATCCGATGCAGCCCCGGCAGCCGCACTATCCTGGCAAGGCCAAAGCCGTCATCCACCTCTTCATGGCCGGGGCTCCCAGCCACCTCGACCTTTTCGACCCCAAGCCGGAACTCACCCGCATGGACGGCAAACCCCTGCCGCCCTCGGTGACGAACGGTCAGCGCCTCGCCTTCATCCGCGCCGACGCCGCCGTGATGGGACCGCAATTCAAATTCGCCCGGCACGGACAGAGCGGCATGGAAATCTCCGAAGCCCTCCCTTACCTGGCCAAAATCACGGACGACATCTGCCTCATCCGCTCCGTCTATACCGACCAATTCAACCACGCCCCGGCCCAGACCTTCATGCAGACCGGCTTCGCGGTCCCCGGCCGCCCCAGCATCGGCTCCTGGGTCACCTACGGCCTCGGCAGCACCGCCACCGACCTTCCGGCCTTCGTCGTCCTCAGCACCGGATCCGGCATCAGCGGCGGTTCCGCCCTCTGGTCCAGCGGCTTCCTCCCTACCAGTTATAATGGCGTCCGCTTCCGGAACCAGGGCGACCCCATTCTCAATGTCTCCAATCCCTCCGGCATCCAGCCTGGGATCCAGCGGGACACCATCGACCTCGTCGGCACCCTCAACCGCCGCCGCCTCGCCGCCACCGGCGATCCCGAAATCACCACCCGCCTCGCCAACTACGAACTCGCCTTCCGCCTCCAGTCCTCCGCCCCGGAACTCATGGACCTCCGCCAGGAATCCCAGGCCACCCTCGACCTCTACGGTTGCGATCCTGACAAACCCTCCTTCGCCCGCGCCTGCCTCCTCGCCCGCCGCATGATCGAGCGCGGCGTCCGTTTTGTGAACCTCTTCCACGAAGGCTGGGACGCCCACAGCGACGTCGTCGGCAACCACAAAGGCCTCTGCAAAGCCACCGACCAGGCCAGCGCCGCCCTCGTCACCGACCTCAAACAACGCGGCCTCCTTGACGAAACCCTTGTCATCTGGGGCGGCGAATTCGGCCGCACCCCCATGGTGGAAAGCAACGCCGCCCTCGGCCGCGCCCGGGGCCGCGACCACCACCCCAAAGCCTACTCCATGTGGATGGCCGGCGGCGGCATCAAGCCCGGCACCATCCACGGGGCCACCGACGACCTCGGCTACAACATCATCGAAAACCCCGTCCACGTCCACGACCTCCAGGCCACCCTCATGCACTGCCTCGGCTTCGACCACGAGCGCCTCACTTTCCGTTCCCAGGGCCGCGACTTCCGCCTCACCGACGTGCACGGCCACGTCATCAAAGCCATCCTTGCGTGAGTTGGACCGCGGATTTGCAATCCGCCCCGGAGCATCCAAAGTTTGAATTTTTCCCGAAAATCAAGCCCGCAGCGATTCTAAAAAGGACTAGCTCAGGGGAGTTAATCAACCACCCATTTCAAACCGCTTCCCCGACCTCATCCGGGTGTCGGGCAGTGGGCATCAGTTCCCTTCCTTGTCCCGACGGCAAGTTACGTTCGCGTGATGCCGCCCGACTGGAATTGGATGAACCCGTTCCGCTGAACACCTGGAAGCGAAGTGCTATTGGCGCAGCCAGGGCATCCGCTCCCATCCTGGCACCCGGCTCAGGCAGGCCAGGGCCACCTCGCGGACTGCGGGCCACTCCAGGGGAAACCGGCCGGCGGCTACGGCGAAGGCCAGTGGGTCCGGCATCCAGTCTGGGTCATCAAGGCGCGTCCGGATCCAGAAAATCCCTGCCCCACAGGCGGTATAGGCTGCGGCAGCGGCTGCGGCATAGGTGGGGGAAGCACCCGGGTTCCGCCGGGCGATAGCTGCTGCGGCTTCGCCCAGATGCCACCATGTGGATCCATCCCGGGGTTGGCGGTTGAGGGTGCGGCAGGCGGCGCGGAATGTTCCGTCAGGATCCAGCAGCGCCTGGTCCAGAACCGCCAGCGCAGCCGCATCGTCCTGGGGCGCAGGCGGGAGATGCGCCGGCTGGAGCAGCAGGTTGGGCTGGCTGGTCAGGATGTCCCGGATGGAGGCCGCCGCCTTCAGCTCCTCCTCTGCATAGACCCCGGCTCCCTGCCGCCGGTAGCCGGCCGCAGACCGGTGCCAGCAGGCAAAGGCCGGCACCCAGGCCTGGTTCCAGGCAAGCCAGACAGCGATATTGTTCCAGGTGTCAGGATTCTCCGGGTGCTGCCGCAGACGCTCCTCCAGCAAGCGCCAACTGCCAGGGGAGTTGGCCGTATAACTCAATACGGTGGAAACCTGACTGTTGACTGTTTCATCGCCCTGACTCACGCGCAGCGCCAGCCAGGCCAGGCGGTTCGCCTGTTGCAGGGCGACGGGATCCTGCCGCTGCATCAGCCGCTGCGCCCGCAGCACCGGAATCGCCCCCGGGGCGGGTTGCGTCAGATTGATCGCTGCAAATGCCCCGACCGTATCGAGCGACCGCAGCGCCGTCAGATACTCCGCCTTGCTCTGGCCACTGAGCGGTGAAGCGCCTTCCCGCCGGTCGAGCCAATGGATCCAGGCAGCCAACGGAGCCGCCGCCGCCTCTGCCGGGGCCTTGACGGCCGCCCCAGGGGCAGCGGGGCCTGCCAAACCGCTGGGCCCAAAGCGCCAGCCGATGGTTCCCTCGGCAAAGTCCGCCAACCAAGCCGGAGCGCCCGGGACCGGCGGTGGCAGATCAAAAAGAAACAACTGCCTGGAATCACTCACCACCGCCGCACGGTTTCCCCCCGGATGCAGGACCAGCAGCGTGCCGGAAGAACCGTCCGGCAGTCCCTGGGGCGGCATCAGGGGCAATCCGGTTTCCAGATCCCAGACATGCAGCGAACCACCGCCATCTTGTGAAGATAGCGAGACCAGGCGATGCTCTCCTCCAGCAAAGCCCAAGGCGTGAACGAAACCTCCATGCAGCAATACCCCGTGAGGCTGGCCAGAAGGAATATCCCACAGACGCACCGCCCGGTCATGGCAGCCTGCGGTGGCCAGCAGTCTGCCATCCGGGCTCAGTGCCAGCAGGGTGCCGGAGCGGGCGTCCGCGATACTGTGATGACGCAACAGTGGACTGAGCGGCAGGCCGGTCGCGGCATCATGGATGCGCGCGGCACTGCCCAGGTCCCCGGAAATCAAATAACGGCCATCCGGCGAGAGGGCCAATTGCCGCACCGCCACCCTGCGATCCGCCGCAATCGAAGGACCTGGCGAAAGGGCGATGCTGCCATCCTCCCCGCCGCTGGCCAGCCGGCCATCCGGCAAAAACACCAGGGCCTGTGCCGGACTCCGGCGGGGCTGCCACCGGCCCAGTTCCCGCAACGTGGGAATTTCATACAGAAGCACCAAGCCATCCTCCTGACAGAGGGCCAGCCGGGTGCTGTCCGGCGCAAAAGCCAGGGCCGTCACCGCCGAGGGTAAAATCAGGCGCGGCGGGACCGCCAGAGGTGCGGCCGCCTGACTTTTCAGTGGGATCAATTGCAGCCCGGTGGCGTGATCCACCACTGCCAGCCATTCCGCCGAGGGGGCCACCGCCGCCAGCCCGGCTGCTCCCACCGCCGACGGTCCCAACAGCCGCGCTGGAATAACATTGCCACTGGCAAAAGCTGAAGACAGCGTGCTCTGCGGACTCAAGCCCCGGGCCAGGGACCCGGGAGCCGCCATGGCAAGGACGGATTCCCATGACGCGCCAGACTTCACCCGGGCCGGTGACCCTGACGTATCCCATTCCTGACAGGACCCATCCGTCGTGAACGCCGCCAGAGTGGTGCCGGCTGGATTCCATGCCGCATGCCATACCGGCGCACAGGCGGAGAGCATGGTCGCCCGCGCCGCCCGGGAAGTCAGGTCAAACACCCTCAACTGACGCTCCCGCCCCCCCGCCGCCAGCCATCGCCCGTCCGGTGAAAGACTCACTGCGGCTGCTTTGCCAGGCACTGGCAGGAAAGGCCGGACTGGCCTGATGCGGTTGAGATCGTAAACTGCAATCTCGTCCTGAAACTCGCCACCCAGCGCCACCAGACTGCCCGTCCGGTCAAAACTGGCCACGGACCAGCGGCCAGGAAAGTAACCCTGCGGCTGCAGCCCGTGCCGGTCCCAGAGGCACCCCAGACCATCCATGCCCAGCGTCAGCAAGGAAGAACCGTCCGGTGAGGCCTGCAGGACCACGGGCAATTCACTGGCCCGCAGGGGCTGGCTGGCGGGCCGCCCATCCGCCACCCTGAACAATTGCAGGGCACCCGAGTCATTCTGCACGGCCACGGTGCCATCCTCCGCAAAAGCAATCCTGCCTGACCCGGGGGTTTTCCACTTGGATATCAGCCCGCCATCGGACGCAGAGCACACGCTCACCGAGCCATCCGCCTGGATCCAGGCCACCTTGCTGTAATCCGGCGACCATGCCGGATAGGACAGAGCCTGAACCTTGCCAATGAACGCCAGCAGGCGGGGTTGGGCCGGATTGCCCACATCCCAGAGCCGCCCGGTGCTGTCCTTGTCATTCTGTTCCAGGGTGGCAAAGCGTTGCCGCCCCCAGGAAATCCCCCGGATGATCCGGTCGTGCCGCAGCGGGGCCATGGCCGCTGGAGCCCCATCCCGGGTCTGGTGAAAAGTCACCGTGCCGTCTTCATGGGACAAAGCGATCCATTGGCTATCCTGACTGAAGGCAAAATCCATCACCCGGCCCGGCAGCTCATGCCGCACCCGCTGCCCCGTCGCCGGATCCAGCAGCCAAACCGTGCCCGGATCAAAGCCCAACTCAAAACAGATCACTGCCAGCCGGGTATTGTCAGGACTGAAGCCGGTCTTCCGGATGAACTCCGGGCACTCCAGGGCCGGCCAGGCGGGGCGGGGGAAATCCGTCCAGACCAGCTCCGCGAGGAGGCGTTCCGCCGCAGCGGCATTGGTCGGATCCGTGCGCACCGCGCGGGCCAGGTGCATCACCGCCGGCACCGCCTCGCCCTTGTCAAAAAAGGTCTGGGCAGTCTGATGATCACCCCGGCTGGCATTCCGCTGCGCCAGCGCTTCCCCGGCACTGGCCCGGGCACTGCTGGCCTTCGCCACGGCTTCACCGGCCCGGGCTCTGACATACATCCCGGTGGTGCCGGCCAAGCCGGCCAGCAGCGCCACCAACACCGCCAGCGCCCCCAGCGCCGCCGTGCGGTGCCGCCGCAGAAAGGTCAGCGTCCGGTAGCGCCAGCTGGGCGGAGCCGCCAGGATCGTCCCGCCTTTGAGCTAGCGCTCCAGCTCCCTCCCCAGCTCCCCGGCACTGTCATAGCGGCGCGACGGGTCCTTTTCCAACATCTTCAGGAGGATCCATTCCAACTCCCCACGCAACGCCGGCAGATGCAGGGAAGGCCGCACCGGCGCATCCTCCCGCACCACCCGCAGCGCTTCCTGGATGGAACTGCTTTCCAGCTTTTCCTGTGGGAACAGCGGCTGGCCTGTCAGGATTTCATAAAAAACGGCCCCCAGCGCGTAGATATCGCTGCGCGTATCCGCCTCCGCCCCATGCCCCGCTGCCTGCTCCGGACTCATGTAGGCCGGTGTCCCCAGCACCTGCCCCGCCATCGTTACCATCGTGCTCCGCGCCAGGACCTGCTCCGTGGCCCGGGCGATGCCGAAGTCGATCACCTTCGGCGCCCCCTCTTTACTGACTAAAATATTCGAAGGCTTCAGATCCCGGTGAATGATGCCGCGCTGGTGGGCGTGCGACACCGCATCCACGATGTGCTGGAAGAGCCTGACTTTTTCAGAAATCGTCAGGTTTTTCTCCGCGCACCAGGCGGTCAAGCTCCGGGCTCCCTCCACCCATTCCGCCGCGATCCACGGCCGGCCGGCCTCCGAGCCTGCATCCAGCACCCGGGCGATGCCAGGGTGGTCCAGCAGGGCCAGGGTTTCGCGCTCCGTGGCAAATCTCGCCAGGATTTCCCGGCTATCCAATCCCGGCTTCAGCATCTTCAAGGCCGCCCTCCGCTGCACCGGCTGCTCCTGCTGGACCTCATAGACCAAGCCAAAGGCCCCCTCCCCGGCCTGACCCAGCACCCGCCAGGTGCTGATCATTTCCACCTCCTCTGCCCCGTCCCCGGGAGCGTCCTCCGGAAAAAACAAATCCCGCGTCAGGCACGCCACGCAAAGCCCGCGGGGCGCGTCCCGCAGGATACCGGCACCACAGTCCGGGCAGAGGGTTTCGTTGGGATCAGGCATGGAAGACTTCGTTTAATTCATTACCCGCATCCTGCGCCTCCGGGAGGGAAAACTTACCGCATTTCCCAAAAATCCTTCCCGGGCCTGCGCCTGGGACCAGAACGCTGCGCCCGCTCCGGCCTAACTCACCAAAAGCCCGAGCAAATGCCGCAGTTCATCCTGCACCTGGCCGGGTTGGCTTACGGTTTCGGACACCAGCTTTTCCAGGCTCCGGCGGAAGCGTTGGCGCAAGCGGTGCACCGCCACATGCAACGCCCCGTCCGTCATCTGAAACCGTTGCGCCACCATCTGCATTTCCCCGCTGCGGGCCCGGCTGGAGATATACGGCTGCAATGCTGCATGCAACTCCCCCTTCCCTGCCTCCACATATTCGTCCTCCACCTGCCGCAGCGCCTCCTCCATCGTATCCAAGGCCCAGCGCCGGTCAAACAAGGCATCCGGCGAAGCCACATCCACCGGCTCCATGGCATAGCGGTGCTCTGCCGCCGCCGCGTCCAGGGAGAGCGGCACCATGCCGCCCCCGCGCTTCCCAGCCGAGCGGTGCCGCCAATCCTGCACCATAAAATGTTTCACTGCCCCCAGCAGATAACTCCGCAGCTTTCCCTGCCGCTGATCCGCCATTTCAAAATCCCCCCGCTCCAGCAATCTTGCAAAAAATCCCTGCGTCAGATCCTGTGCATCCTCCGGGCCCGCTCCCTCCCGCCGGATAAAGGCGTAGACCGGATACCAATACAGACGGCACAGCTCCGCCAACGCCCGGTCGGCGGCCTGCACATCCCCGGAGCGCAGATTCAAAATCAGGCTCCAGCGGGTTACTGGAAAAGCAGGATTGGGACCTGACATGGAATTCCCCGAAGACATCCCTCTTATTCACCGGCAGCCCTTCGAAGCTCAAGTCATAGTTTCTGTTGGCCCGGGAAGAAATCTCCTTCCCCGGAGCAGGAGCGAGGCGGAGCAGAAACTGCTCTTTTGACAGGATTGACTTGCTGGAAAGGAAATCATCCTTTAAGAAAACTCTTCAAAAACATGAATACTGACGGCCTGCTCCAAGCGATCCTTGATGAACTTAAAGCCGCCCGGCATGCTCCTCCTGCCGTGCCCCTGGGTTTTTCCTCCCCACCCAAACCCCGTTTCATCTACGCCAACCGGCAATACAGCAATTGTCTCTGGTATTTCTGGAACAATGCCAGGAACGAACACGAACCCATCGAAGCCACGGCGATCACTGGTTATCTGGAAAAGCTGGAGATTGAGGAAAAGGAATTCCGCGGCCGCAGCGAGCCGAAGGTAAACCTAACTCTGCGGGCGGAGCGGATGTATATCCTCCAGGCGGGAATGGAGACGATCTTTGCGAAGGGGCTGCTGCACACTCTGGCAAAGTTGCCGGCTGAAGCTTTCCGCCAGCCGATCATGATCGCCGTGGAACCCGGCGACACAGAACAGGTGCTCTTCTGCCGGATTTACAATCCCTCGAACGGAAAATCCGTGTTCGCCCCCTATCCGGAAGATACCGACTGGCGCGCCACCACCCAACGGGTGATTCATAAAATCGAGCAGGTGCACTCCTCCAGCGCGGCTCCTTCCGAAACCACCTAGCATTATGCCGCGCAAGCTTAGCTCCATCGCCCCCGACTGGTGGGATTACACCACGCTTGAAAACGGCCTGATCCAAGATGCGGCTGCCCTCACCGAGCGGGATCTGGCGCAACTGGCCCGGCCTGGATTTGATGTCCGCTTTTATGATACCCTGGAGGATTTTTACCTGGCAGAAGCTCTCGAATACATCACCGCCTGGCAGCAGGCGACGCCGGATCAACCCGTGGGGATTTGCGGCCCCATCGGTCCGACGGAGCAATTGCCGCTGGTCGCCCGATTGGTCAATGAGCTGAAGCTGAATCTCCAGCATGCCCATTTCTGGGGAATGGATGAATGGTTTCAGAACGGAAAGGAAGTGCCGGTGAGCCACCCGCTCTCTTTTGAAAAAGCGGACCGGGCGCTATGCTTTGACCGGATCTCCGGAAACCTGGCGATGCCTGAGGCGAATCTCCATTTTCCCAATGGCGACGTAACCGCCTACCGGGCCTCGTGGAATGCAGGCATCCGCTGCGCGGTGATGCAGGGCGGCCAAGGCGATATCAAACACTGGGCCTTCAACGACCCGGTCAAACGCTGCGGGGCATGGGCAGAGGCACCACCCTCACCGGAAGAATACCGGAAATGGACCACCCGGGTGGTGGACCTGCATCCAGCCACGCTGATGCAAAATGCACGGACCTCCGGCGGAGGAAACGTCACCATGGTGCCGACTCAGGCGATCACCGTAGGCCCGCTCGAAACCTGGCAGGC
>CAMDJM010000060.1 GCA_945900785.1 Akkermansia muciniphila | reverse complement strand
GGGCAACGGCCCGGAGCACAAATTGATGCTATCGCGTGAAAACCGGGACCTGGAAATTATAAGCCGGGGTGCGGGGTGTTCTGAAAAACCTGGATCTTATAACATCCCCCGGGAGGACGAAAAACCCGGATTTTCGGGACAGCCTCTATATACCAATCCACCACCCCGGCGGCGGATGTATTCGTAACGGAAGACCGTTCCGGGTCCGCTCAGGGCTGTGGAGATGCGCGGCAGGCCTGAGAGGCCAGTGCCTGGAATGAGTTCAGGAGAGCCGGCAGTTAGTGGGCTCAAATTGAAGGCATACTTCATGAGGTTGTTGACGCCATCTCCTGTTGGATTGGCGGAAGGAGTGGCCGCTGGGCCTTCCAGCAGGTATTCGCCCGTCCAACCGGTGTAATTCTGGGTGCCAGTTCCAGTAAGGATGATGTCGAAAAGATTGTTGTCAGGGTCGTTACTCGTGATATGCAGCACCGCTGTTTTGGGCCCGGCGGATCGTGGGCGGAAGCCAATTTTCACTTGGGTAAACTGCGGGTTTGGCAGCTCAAATTTCCCGGGAACGTTGTCAGGAATTGGTTGGATGGAAACCCGGAAGGTGGAATCTGCCTGCCCGTCAATCGTGGCCGTGATTCCAGTTAGTTCATGTTTACCATCATTGAAAATCGTGAAGTAAGTGAACACGCTCGTATCAACCGCGGTAGAGCCCAAAGAGACGCTGGAAACTCCATCAGCCAAAGGATCACGATGCGTCACTCGAATGATTGAAGGGTGGCAGGAGAAGTTCCGGTAGAGCCATAAATGCTCCGCCACCAATACAAAGTCTGACACCCCATCATGGTCAAAATCCCCCACCGCAAGGTGACTAGCGTAGCGTTCCGCTGTGATCCATTTCCCCAGAGTAAACGTTCCATCTCCGTTGCTTAAATGGACACCCACGTGCGGAAAGACCGCACCATCCGGAAAATAGCGGAAGCTCAAACTCAGGAAATCAGGAGCCCCATCCCCATTGAAATCTCCGGTCTGCAATTCCCCGATTGCGGAGGTCGCAGCGTTAGGAACCAGAATGTCCGCAGCATTGGTAAATGTTCCCGTGCCAGTGCCCAGACGCACACTGATGATCCCCTCAAGACTTCCAGTCACCATGTCCGGAAAGCCATCGCTGTTAAAATCTGCCGTCGTCATAGCCGTGGCCCACGGACCGACCGTATTGGGCGCCCCTGACGTGAAATTTCCCGCGCCATTCCCCTGATAGTTGAAGATTTTTCCATTCTGATAAACGCCTGCGGCCGGAGCGGGCGGGAAATCTTCGGTTCCGCCAATGCGACACACCATGCCCAAGTCCGGCATCCCATCCAAATTAAAATCCTCCGCCATCAGCACGGTCGGATACTTGGGAGTGGTGATCTGGTTCTCCGGTTGCAGGTAGGAGAAGCTGCCATTGCCGTTACCGCGCACCAGACCCATCAGATGACTCGTGGCATTGGCAATCATGATATCCGCCATGCCATCGCGATCAAAGTCCGCCACGGCTACGTGGCTGGAGAGCCCTAACTGCGTAACGCCTGAACCGCCGTAGATACCGAATCTGGGACCGGGAGCAGCTGTGCCAGTTTCCGTCCGCTGCAACAGGACGGAAACGTAGGCACTGTGTTGATAGGGCGTCAGCACCAGGTCCATCCTTCCATCGCGATTGAAGTCAGCCAAGTGCATGATTTCAGAGTTGGTCGGCACCGTCATTACCTGGCCTTCAAAATTAAAATGTCCCACCCCATCCCCGGCCAACACCATCAGCTTCGTGTTATCGGCAAAGGTAGGAGTCTCATCCGATACTTCCTGAATGGTGAGAATGTCCTGATGACCATCCCCAGTCACATCTCCCATCACGGCTCCGGAACTCAAATAGGGAAATAGTGGCAACGGCACGGTCTCAGCTGCGAAACTCAGATCATTGCAGGGCGGGCCCACGACGACTTGCACCGGAAAGGTAAACTGAGGATTTCCAAGATCGTTCGTGGTGAAATTTACATTACCAGGAACGGTTCCGCTGCCGGATGGCACATAGCGCACCTGCACCAACTGGGATCCTCCCACCGGCAACGTCACGGGCAGTGCCGGCGTCAGCAGTGTGAAGCCCGGCGGCAGGCTCGCTGCCGTGATTTCCAAGGTCTGTTGCCCCACGTTCATGGCTCTGAATCGCTTCACGAGGGGAACCGTCCCAGCTCTGCCGAAGTCCACCGGCACCGCTTGACCATCACTAATCTCCGGCACCCCAGTGACGCCGAAGAGCGCCAGTTTTGGGGCTTGAATAACACCTGTTAGTAAAATCACAAACGGAGATTCATCGGGATCATCATTCACCAGGGAGACGCTGCCGGACTTGGCCCCGTTGTTACCCGGAATCATACTGACGGTCATGACCCGACTATCCCCAGCAGGGATAATCCATGGACTCGCAGGGCTGGGCGCACTTCCAATGAGCGCAAATTCTCCCGCAAGGTTCACCGCTGGAATGGATAGCTGCCGGGTGCCCGTGTTGCGAACCGTAAAGTCCTTCGCCAACAGAAACCCCTGACCAGCCGTGCCGAAGTGCAGTGAGGAAACGTCCGTCTCCAAGACGGTGGCAGGCGGATGCTCCACCACGATTTCCGGCAGACGTGGCTGCACCACCAACTGAAACGAACCTGCCGAGCAGTTTCCCGAGGCATCACTGGCGGTGATGGTGACCAAGCCAGAGTCAGCGGGCGCCACGCTGGGCTTACTCCAGGTCCAAGTGCCGGTGCTGGCATGAAACGTCACCGAGCCGAATGGGGTCAGATCCGTCATTGGTGTGCCGCCCCGCCAACTGGTGGCAATGGTGAATCCAGCCCCGCCACCGGCATTTCCGAGGAATCCGGAAATGGTAGCCGGGGCATCTTCCAGCAATGTCAATGCAGGCACCGTTTGGCCGATGCGCCAGAGGCCAAGCCCGCGCACCCCATCGTTGGTCTGCCAGATGAGTTGCCCCTGGTAATCCGTTAGGTAAGCTGGATTCGGCGCTAAGCCATCCGTCGCCACCGGCATCGGCACGTCCAGGCTATTCAATGTGAACAGCATATCCCCGTTGATTCCCCCAGCCACGAAATAGATCCGATCATTCACTGTCATCAGCGATTGCAGGAAATTCACCGGTCCACCCAGCCGAATGGCGTTGCCACTTGTTCCCAGACTCCACAATTGATTCCCCTGCACACCATCATCCGCTACAAAGTAGAGTTTCCCGCCAGCCATCGTGAGTTGGCTTGGATAGGAAGAATCCGCAGGGTTAATCCCACCACCAGGAATTACGTCCTCCACCATTTCCGCTCCCGTGGGGGTTTGGCGCCAGAGTTCGTTTCCATTGACCCCATCATCCGCTGTGAAATAAAGCACCCCGTTCACATTCAAAAGATTCTGCGGAAAGGAGCCATTCGCCCCCACGACCACGTCAGCCAACAGAACTGCCGCCGCCGTGGGAGTGGTAACGCGCCATATTTCAGCACCAGTGGCCGGACTGCTTGCAGTGAAGAAAAGTTCCGTTCCCACGGCCGCAAACTCCACTGGCGGCCCAAAGGAAAACGGCCCGGGAGGAGCCGTGCTGGTGAAGACCAATTCTGCCTGGAAAACTCTGCCCACCGAGGTCCGCACCCTCCAGACTTCTCTGTCCCCCGCGCCAAATGGGGTGGTGCCCAGCACCGCATACAAAGTTTCACCTTGAACCAAAGTATTACCCGGAAAAATGCCGTCTGCACCACTGCGAATTCCCCCATCCGCCACCGCATCATTTTCCACCAGCACAGCCGCATAGGTTGCATCCAAATACCAAAGTTCCTCTCCGGCGGCAGTCGTGCTGGCTGTGAAGAACAACCGATTCCCCACACCTTTCAGATTGCCGGGAGAAGAGCCATCCACCCCGGGAGCCAGATCCGTCACCACGGGCAAGCCGCCACCAGTCACCCGCCAAAGCTCGGAACCAGCCGCAGGATTCGTTGCCGTGAAATAGAGCACCCCATTCACCGCCGTTAAGTTTCCTGGCCATGAACTCTCAATTCCGGGATTCACATCGGCCACCATTTCCGGCCCCGTCGGCAAGAGCCTCCAGAGTTCATTGCCCCACACATTGCTGGCGGTGAAATACAATGTGCCATTGACGTCCGTGAGATTTCCAATGTTGAGATCCGCACCAGGAAGACTGGTAGACAGCACGATTTCACTGCCCTCCCCGGTCACCCGGCGGAGCACCGAGCCTAACGTGGCGTCGTTCGCTGTGAAATAGAGCTTCCCGTCTGACAACGTGAATCCCTGCGAAGGCCCGCCGGGGGTGGAATTGATCCCTGTGCTCTGTCCGGCACGGGAACCATCCACTTCCACATCGAACGTAGCCAATGAACCCGCCTCCGGAGCCGTGGCCAGATAGCCCGTGCAAAGGCTCAGCCAACCGATGTTCGCCCCATAGGCATAGCCGCTGAAATTTCCCGTCGCCCGCGCAATCCTTGCCCGCCGGGCATCGGTGGGAGCTGCCCAGTCGAAATGAATCCAACCCACGTTCGCCCCGTAAGCATAACCCGAGAGATTCCCTGCGGCATCAATGTTCACGCCACAGTCCCCGGTCACGGTGTTGCTGTAGGCGACACCGTTCGCAGGCGAGCCATCCCCGAAGGAAATCCAGCCACAGTTTCCAGACCATGCTTGGCCGGACAGCACGTGCTCTCCCACCACCACACCATATTCGGCGGACGGCCGCAGATTCAGCCAGCCAGCGTTCGCGACGTAGGCGTGTGAATCGCGTGGGGCGATGGTGGATTGGCTTAGCACTGACGAAATCAACGTGGCAGCGATCACGGCTTGGAGTGAAAATTTCATGGGCTAAGATAGAGTGGAAGTTAAGATCAAGGGTTGCTTAAATGTTATTCTCTCCAGTTCGCCATTATTCCAAGGCGGGAACACAAGCATCCCTCTGGCCACCAGGCAGAATGAATATTTCGTTATCGACTGTCGTTGGGTCTGTGCTGTTCAAATAGGCGACACAATGGGAGGCTACCCCAAGGGAGACGAATATCCCGGCTTTAAAGTTGGCCTGGGCACGTGAATTTGACACGACACCTAGCCCCGCCTTGATGCCTATGGAACCATTGAAGACAGCGGTGGCATTGGTGACAACGCCCAATTCAGCAGCAATTCCAGAGCCCATATTATTCCCGGAATTGACATTGGCAACAGTGCCTGAATAGGCGTTAATTCCATCGCCTCCATTCTCCGTTGCGGTTGCATTGGTGATGACCGCCCCACCGGAGGTCATAATACCGCCCGCGCCGTTCCCGTTTGCCGAAGTATAACTTATATTTGCTTTGCCTAGTCTGATCCCGAAATTGCCGCAGCGCTCTGTGGTAAGTTGGGTCAGGATGACATTTTTCGCGAAAGGGCCAAACACCCCATCGTTCCACCCCGCAGGAGTGAACGTGGCGTCCCACTGACTGTCACCCACAGGAGTTCTCGCAGTTCCTCCAGTGATATGGCCATTTTTAATTTCAATCCCCGCCATACCCCCTGTTATTGAAATGGCTGATCCGCCCGCAGGACTCGCAGTTTTGCTTATCAATGAGAATCCATTCAAATCCAACGTCACATTGCTGGCCGTAATGTTAATCCCATTGCCGCTGGTCACTTCAATGTTTCCCGTTAAGTAATAACTGCCCGGTTGTGAAATGACAAAATGCGGACCAGCCCCTGGCACCACCGGGCTCTTGGGAATAGCGGTGCGGGCTTCGATTTGGTCCAACGATTTCATGGTCGGCCCCGGAGGTCCGGGATTTGCCAGCGGGCCCTGGGCTTGGACGGAGGTGCTGCTGAAGGTGAGCAGCGTGAGGGCAGTGAGCAGGATGGGCGTTTTCATTTGTTATTTCTTTGGTTTGTTAGCCCTGGGTGGGGCTGGTTAGAGAAGGGACTCAGGGAGATAAAGGACGGGAGGGAGTAAAGAGTGGAAGAGGGCGCTAAGGCCCTTCCGTCCCCTGGGAGCAGCTTACGGGCCGGTGTCTGTGACCTTCAGCCGCACAAAGACGCGGGGCAGGCCGGTGGTGGTCAGCTTGAAGAGGTGATTGGGCGCGGAGGCCGCATCGGGAATGGGGGCCCAACTGCCGGGCAGCAGGGAGCTGCTCCATTCGGCTCCGTAGGTCAGGCCCATGTGGGTGTTGGGCTCGGTGAAGGGGATGTCGATGCCGTCCGGGTAATACACGGGCGCAGGGAGTTGGCCGGCGCTGTTTTTCTGCGGGTGCAGGCCGAAGGCGAACTCCAGGAGGTTGTTGATGCCATCCTCGTCGGGGTCGGCGTCGCCGGTGTTTTCGTAAGTGCCATACCACTCCTGCCGCCACATTTCCAGACGGCTGCGGGTGGTGAAGGTGAGATCGCCGCCGAGCGCATACCCGCTGCCACCGCCCCCCCCACACGGCTTTCGCCCGGTAGTGATACATTTGGCCCGGGACCAGTCCAGTGAGCACAGCACTGACCACGGTGGGGCTGAGTCCCTTTCGTCCTTTTGGTCCTTTTCCACAGGCCTGGCCGCCACCGTAAACCCATGTTCCACGCCGCGCTGGTCATTCACATACCACTCTTGGACGTTGTCATCCCATCGGTAGGTCAGGCGCTGGCCCTCCGGGTGCGCCGGGGCCGTTCCGGAAACTGGCTGCTCCACCCCGGGGAAGCCATAGCTCTCCAACTGCAGGCCCCACTGCCATGCCCCATCCCCGGCAGAGGCCGGCTGGGCGAGAAAACCCCGGCCATCCCATTTCGTGGTCCAGCCCAGTCCCGGATTACGCGCCTCATGCCCGCCCTACGTGGCCCGGATTTCATGCCGCCCGGCCTCATAAGCTGCGCGGATGCTGCTCCAATCGGATTTTTCCAGTCCCGCCGGGACGCTCCCGGGATCCTGGGGCTGGCTAGTTCCAGGCTTCCCTGCGGCTTGTGCGGGACCCGCCATGAAACCCGAAATCATCAGCGCCAGGCTGGCTGAAACCGCCAGACCACCACCAAGGCGGAATCTGGAGACCACGGAGGAAATTAAATCAGCACTGTGGGACATAAGAAGAGGAAGAGGTGAGTTACACTCTAATCTGAGCCAAGGCCCGCCGGGACTTACAGGCAGTCTGAAGTTTTTTTCGAAAAGGCAGCCGCATGGCCGATGCATGCATCTGCGGAATCTATGGGCTTTGATCGCGATGCTTTTTCAAAAATCGGGCTGTCCCGGTTTTTTCCTTGGGCTGGGGGCGCTGGCCCGGGGGGCTAGGGACGGCCTCCGGCGGGGGCGGTTTTTTTGCTGCGGACCCGGTTCCACCAGCCGCGGATGCCGCCGGGTTTTTGGGGCTCAGGCGCGGCTGCCGGGGCAGGGGGGGCGGCGGCCGTGTTTCCCTGGGAAGCTGCGGAGCTGCGTTTGCTGCCTTTGCTGGCGAGGGCGCGGCGGGATGGCTTGCCGTCCGCGTCCTCATCTTTGGACTTCTCGCCCTTCTCCTCGGGCATTTCGTCGCCGTCGCGTTTGAGTTTGTAGATTTTATTGAACACATCCCCCACAAAAGGGGCGACCTTTCTCCCCCCGGAGATCTGGTCGCCGGGATCGCCTTCATACAAGGCGGCATAGGCATATTCCGGGTTATCGGAAGGGATGAATCCGGCGAACCAGGCGACGTAGTCCTTGGGGTTGTCATGCCATTCGCCGGTGCCGGTCTTTCCGGAGATGGCGACGTAGTTGTTGGAGGCGCGGGTCCCGGTGCCATCGCTGTCCGCGACGACGGCGCGCATGCCTTTTTTTACGGCGGCGAGGGCGTCCTTGTCAATGGTCAGGGCGGAGCGCACCGTGGGGGGGAAGCTCTGGATGATGTGTCCATCGACATCCTGAATCTGCCGGACGAGGCGGGGCCGGGGCACCGCATCCCCGCGGGCTACGCCGGCCATCATCTGACACACCTGGAGCGGGGTGGCGGAAACTTCCCCCTGGCCGATGGCGATGTTGGCGAGGACGCCTCCGGTGAGGGATCCGCCTTTTTTCTGGTAGAATTCCGGGGTGGGCATGGTGCCGGACGCTTCCATGGAGGGAAGGCAAATGCCGGTTTTCTCACCAAATCCCAGGCGGGTGGCCATGGCAGTGACGTTGGCCCCGCCGGCGACGCGGGCGGCCTGCCAAAACCACGGATTGCAGGAGCGTTTAATCGCACGCACGACGTTCATGGAGCCTTCGTCCCGGTGGATGTGGTTCCACATCCAGGTGCGCCCGAACATCATGCCCTTGGGGCAGTTGAATTCGGTTTCCGGACTGACCTTGCCGCTGTCGAGGGCGGCGAGGGCGGTGACGATTTTGAAGGTGGAGGCTGGGGGATAGCGGCCCTGGAGGGCTCTGGGGATGAGGGGATTTTCCTTGTTGGTAAGATATTTGTTATTTTCGGCAGTGCTGATGCCGTAGGCCCAATCATTGGGATTGTAGCCGGGATTGGAGGACATGGCGACCACGTCGCCGCTCTTTACGTCCATGATGACAAAGGCTCCGCGCACCGAGTTGGCGCGCATTTCATCTTCCACGATGGCCTGGAAGCGGGCATCGAGGGAGGTGACGACAGTATGACCGGCGGTGGGACGCTGGACCCAGTCTTCGGAGAGTTTTTCACCGGCGGAGTTATAGAGCACGTTATAAATGCCGGGGGCTCCGGTCAGTTCCGGATCGAAGCGTTCCTCCAGTCCGGCTTTTCCGAGGGTGGGGGGCCAGAGGTATTCGTCTGTCAGGATGTCCCCGGAGGCCATGGCTCCGCTTTTGCCCATTTGGCCGAGGAGGTGGCTGGCCATGGTTTCCTTTGGATAAGTGCGCAGGTAAAAAGGGCGCAGCACGACGCCATCCGGCAGGTGGGCCTTTATTTTAGCGACGATATCGTCCGGCACCATGGCGGCAGACAGCAGGGGCACCCAGCGGCGTTTATGGTAGTGGTCGAGGATTTTTTCATCGGCAATGTCCCAGCCACCGGGCAGGGTGCGGCGCACCCAGGCGACGGGTTCGCGGGCGGCGGCGTAGATGGCGCTGTCCTTCAGGCCATCGTTTAGCGGAAGTTGGACGCCGAGATAGTAGGCAATGCGGTTTTGCGCCAGGGAAACGCCCCGGCGGTCGACAATCTGGCCGCGGGGAGCGGGCACGCGCAGGGAAAGGGGGCGCGCGTTGGGATCGGTGTTGGTGCTGACGGCGATTTTTGTTTTGTCCGGTTTATTCGAGGGGGGAAGGACCGGCTTGACCGGCGGCGCGGAGGTGTTTGGCACCGCTCTGACCGGAATCGGTTCAGCCTCGTCTGATGGAAGGGTTTTGCCATCGGCAGGATTATCTTCTTCCACCGGGACGGCTTTGGGGATGACATCGGCTGGTTCCGGCACGATTCCGGCAGGCCGGGTTTCTTCTGGCAGGTCCTCCAGCGGTATGGCCTTTTGCAATTCTTCCGGAACAGGAGGGGGCTCGTCCGCTGGCGGGACTTGCTCTTCTGTTGGGGCAGGAGCGTCCGGGGCAGGGGGATCGTCCTGCACAATGGTGGCCCGGGGAATGGGATCAGCGGACTGGGGTGGCTCCTGCGCAGCGGTGCTCAGCAACAGGACAGCGAGGCAGCAGGGGTAGCGGAAAAGGGAAAACATAAGCAGGCGGGAAGCGGCAGGAAAGGAACCGGGGAGTCCGGGGGGCAGTTCCGGGTCAGGTTTGACCAAGGGCTGCAGGGAGGGCAAGGGCGACGGGAGGAGGCACCATTTTGGAAACGTCACCCCCCAGCCGGGCGACTTCCTTGATGATGCGGGAACTCAGATAAGTGTATTCCTCCCGGGCGGCCAGGAAAACGGTTTCCACGTCGTCGCGCAGCGTCCGGTTCATCAAGGCCATTTGGAATTCATACTCAAAGTCCGTGACGGCCCGCAGGCCGCGCACCACCACCATGGCCCCGCGGTCCTGGGCAAAATTCACCAGCAGCCCGCGGAAGGAGGTGACCTCCACCGAGGGCAGGCCGGTGACGCTTTGTTCGATCAGCCGCACGCGTTCTTCGGTCGGAAAAAGTGGGCGTTTTTCGCTGTTGTTGGCCACGGCGATGATGAGGTGGTCGAAAAGGTGTGCCGCCCGCTCAATGACGTCCAGATGACCATTGGTGATGGGATCGAAGCTCCCTGGATAAATGGCGGTTTTCATGAAAAAAGGTCTGACCGTGGAGGGCCGTTGGGCAATAGGGGCGGTCCAAAGAGAAGGCGGACTATCAGGGAAGTGTAAAAATGGGGCAGGGGGACGAGGTTAGCCGGCGGGTTTGAGTTTCCGCAGGCGTGCCCGGGTGGAGGCGACATTTTGGGCGGCGGCAGGGTCTTCCCCGGCGAATCCGGTCCAGGCTTCGAGGGCTTTGCTGAGGCTGGAAATGGCGTCGTCCTTGCTGCCGGACTTTTCCTGCATGCCCCCGGTCGCGGTCCAGGCCCGGGCAGAGAGGCGGCAGCATTCCCTGCGGTCGGCCTCGGAGAGCGAGGTATCTGCCAGTAGCTCGTCAAGGATGGCGAGGGCTTCGGTGTGGCGGCTCAGGGCGGCCTTGGTCTCACCAGCGGCTTCCTGCAGCTCGCCATTCAGCACGAGGGCACCGGCGAGATGATTGCGGTAGGTGTTGTCGAGGGTATTGGTTTCATTCAGGTGCCGCAGGTAGCTGACGCTGAAGTTCTGAAAGTCCAGGGCCTGCTGTGCGCCGGTGGCGTTGGGTTTGGAGGCGCGGAGCAGTTGGGCCACTTCATTGTAGGTCAGCGCCAGTTGGAGCTGGTAGTAAGCCTCGGTTGGAGTCTCGGTGGTTAGCTCTGTGAGGATTTTGACGGCTTCATTGAAGGCGACACTGGCATCGCGTGGGGTGCCATTTTTGGTGAGGAGCCGTCCCAGGCTGTAGTAGCCATCCGCGAGGCGGCGGCGGCAGATCACGGATTGCCGGTTCGATTGGTCGTAGGCCACCAGCAGGCGGATGGCCTCCATGTGCTGTTCGATGGCGGTTTCCAGCTTGCCTTCGGCACTATCAAGGGCGGACAGCTCCATCAGTCCATCGGAGAGGGTGAATTGATCCTGGGAGAGGAATCCGGGATCACCCGCCTGGCCCAGCAGGCCGGAGATGCGGGTAAGGGCAGTGCGGGCATCGGCAGGGAGACGCCGCTCCAGCAGGGCGCGCCCTTCGAGCAGGGAGTTTTCGGCATATTCGCGGGCGACTTCGTGACGGTCGGCGTGGCCGGGCAGCCATGTTTCATAAGCCTTGGAGGCGGCCTGCAGGAGGGGGGTGGCCTCCATCGCCTTGCGGTTTTCCAGCAAAATGGCCCCGCGCCGGGCAGTGGTGCGGGCATTCATGAGGCGTTGCTCCCCGCTGAGGGGCGCACCGCTGGCGGCGAGCGCCTCGAGTTCCTGGGTCACTTTTTCCAGAAGGGGTAGAGCCTCATCCTTCCGGTTCAGGGCAGAATACATGGCTGCGAGATGGGACCGGGCGGCCACATTTTCGACGGCCAGAGTGGGTTCCCCGTCCGCTGCGGTCAGGGCTTGATTCAAGCGTTCTGCGACGGGGGCTACCGCGCCCTGCCATGCTTCCTGCAGGTTGGGAGCCGACGGACGGGAATACAGCATGGCGGAAACCACGCCGGCCCAGTCATCCCGGGAACGTTTCAAGGATGCCAGCCGGAGGTCGGCCTGTTCCTTTTCCAGGATGGCATTTTTCTTTTCCGCCTGGCTGGCCCGGGTCCGGTCAGCGCTGGATGTTTCCCGGAGCGAAGTCAGCTCAGCCTTGGAACGGTCGGCTTGGATTTTATGCTGCAGCGCGGAAACGCCTCCTCCGAATCCGATGGCCAGCGAGGCGGCGATGGCAAGGCGGCGGGCGGTGCCGGAACCCTGTGGGACCTCTGCGGGCACGGCATGGGCCGCTGGTGCCGGCCGGGAGCGGAATGTCCCGGGCAGGGCGTCTGCCTCCGGTAAGGTGGAATCCATTCCGACAGGTTGCCACGTGGACGGCGTCGCAGGCATCTGCTGGGCGTGCAGGTCTGGCGGTTCAGCCAAGGCGATGGCCCTACTGAGCAGGAAGGGGTCCGGGAATACCGCCCCGGAGGCGGAGGGCTCCTGCGGGAGGGTTGCGGCAGACGTGTCAGAAATCGCTTTGCGGGTGGCTTCCGGAAGCTCTTCCAAGTGGGAGTTGAAGGCGGCTTCCGGGGCCAGGGTTGGCAGGAACGGACCCGGCCCGGCACTCAGAAGCCCGGGCTGGGCGGCCGGGGCGGTGGGAGCGGCTGTCTTGGGGTTCTCCGGGGGGAGCACTGGTGCGGGAATGGCTGTGGCTGCCTCAGCCTCAGGGAGCGATTGCTCATGGAAAGCCTGGGCCACGACTGCCATGGAGGCCGGGCGTTGCTGGGGATCCAACGCCAGGCATCGCGATAGCATCTCCCGGGCTTTTTCCCGTCCGGGGTCCAAGGCACGCCGGGGCCAGACCGGATCGGGTTCCTCCTGCAACCATTCGGCAAAAGCCTGGGCATCCACCTCCAGACGATCCGCCTTGGCCTCCAGCACCTGATTGAACAGGCCATTGGCCCGCGGCCAGCGGCCATTGAGGAGCCGCCACGCCAGCACCCCAAAGGCATAAACATCCCAGGTTTCCGTATGGCCATCCTGGAGCACCCGGGCTGGGTCCAGCCACCGCTCCGGCGGCACATAGGGAGCCTGATCATGCAGCCGGTCCATGGTTCCATCGCCCAGCCACGCCTGGCCGATATCCGTCAGAATAGCGTGGGCAGTGCCGTCTTCCTCCGCCACCACAAAAACATTGCCACCTGTCAGGCCGGCATGCACCAGGCCATGACCATGGAGCCACGCCAGGGTATCCGCCAATTGCCGCAGCAGTTCCCAGCTCTCCTCCCGCGTCAGCTTGCCTGTCAGATCATCAAACGTCACTGCGCCATCCAGCAGGGCCATGCTCACGTGCGGGGTCCCGTCCGTCAGATCATAGGCATAGGAGGGCAGCAAGCCTTCGTGTGGGGGCAAATCCGCCAGCCGATCCAACACGGAAGCCAGATACTCGCGGTGCAACGCCCCTTCCTCCAGCACCTTCACCGCGCAGTGGAATCCATCCTCCCACACCGCCTCAAATACCACGCCAAAGGCTCCGCGCCCCAACAAAGAGTGCAGATGGTAGCCAGGAATTTCAGGAAACTTCATATCAAAATAGTCTTAACCCCCGGATTAAAGCCCTCTTTTTGCCCGGCGGCAATGTCTATTGCTGAAGGCGACACCGCTACATTCCTCAATTTGCAATTATTTCTGAAACCTCTATAATTAACATGTGCCATCAAAACTCCGCCCCGATTCGCCTGTCCCCACCGCTGCCCGCCGTGTGTCTGTCCGGGCACAGACCATAAAGCCCGCAGCGGCAGGCTTGGCTGTGCCGGACTCTCCCCATCCTTTGGAAAGCCAATTTTTGCAATTCATGCAGGTCGAGCGTAATGCCTCCGCCCTCACTTTGAAAAACTACGCCCAGTCCCTGCGCGCCCTGCGCACCGGCTGCCCTGCCTTCCGCACCTGGCTGGAACTGAGCGCCGATGACTTCCGTTCCTGGCTTTTTGTCCTGATGAAGCGCGAACTCGGCCGCGCCACCATCCGGCTGCAATTCGCGGCCCTCCGTTCCTTTTTCAAGTTCCTCACCCGCCGGGCGGGGCTTCAATCCAATCCGCTCCTCGAAGTCCAGCTTCCCAAGGCCCAGCGCAGCCTCCCCGTCGTTTTAACCCTGGCGCAGATTGACGAACTCCTGACGCTTCCTCTCACTTTAAAAACGGACGGCCCGCAACGCTCCGCCAGTTGGGCCCCCCAGCGGGATGCCGCTATTCTGGAGCTTTTTTACAGCACCGGGCTGCGGCTCCACGAACTCGTGAAGCTCAATGTCAGTGATATCGATATCCTCGGGGAAACCCTCCGCGTCACCGGCAAGGGCCGCAAGGACCGGCTTTGTCCTGTCGGGGCCCCGGCCCTGCGCGCCATCCAGCACTATCGTTCCGCCGCCGGCATCCAGGAAGGTCCGCTTTTCCTCAGCAAACTGCGCTGCCGCATCACCATGCGCGCCGTGAGTGATCTCCTGCAAAAATACCTCAGCCATTCCACCATCGCGCTCAAAGTCAGCCCGCACAAACTGCGGCACAGCTTCGCCACCCATCTGCTCAATAACGGGGCAGATCTCCGCAGCGTCCAGGAATTGCTCGGCCACGCCAACCTCAGCACCACCCAAATTTACACCCACGTCTCCACCACCCGCATGAAGCAAGTTTACGACGCCGCCCACCCGCGGGCCTGACTGGTTTACGGAACGGACTTCCTCCCTCATTTCCCAGCCCATGGCCGATGCCGGTCCCACGCCAGATCCCTGGCCCGCCTCCCAGCTTTTGCCGCTGCCGGAAGCCCTGCTGCAACTCAGTCTCCTATACGCGCTGCATGCCGACGAGCAACTTGACGTCGAAAGCATTGCCCGTAAATTGACCGATCATCCGGAACTCCAAAACAAAGCCATGTCGCTAGCCCAACAAATCAGCCTCCTCGATCTGGAATCCCGCTTCCGCTCCCTGGAAGCCGGCTGTGATGCCAAATTCAAGCAATCCTGAGCTGCGTTCCTGACTGTGCCTGCCCCCAATCCCATCCGCGTCACCGGCGTCATTCTGGCTCCTGCCAGTGAACGCACCTACCGCACCGCCCTGCCCAACGGCAAGGAAACCCTCGCCCATCTCAGCCCGCGCCGTGCTGCGGCTCTGGGCACGCTGGCTCCGGAGACCCGGGTGAACTTGGAAATGACCTCCTACGATTTCAGCATCGCCCGCATCGCCAGCGTGGTGGATCCGGCGGTATAGCACGTCTTGAGTTTGCCACGGTGAGCTGGAATTGGTATCGCCGCACAGAGGGGAAATACCAGTAATTGTGCTGTGCGTGACGGTTCCGTCTTATTACAGTGCACCGCATGAAGCTTTGTTCTGCGCTCCCTCTTCCAATCCTCCTCGTGGCTTGCCTGCTCCATGGGACAGCCCGGGCGCAATTGAACAATGCCGCCCTGGGGAGGCCCGTAACCTCTTCCGGACCCGTCTTTGATGCGCTGCGGGCAGCTACCATGATCAGTGACGGCAGTGCCTCCACTTTCTCCCATCCGGCCTTGAGTTCCACTCCGGCGAATTTCAAATACACCATCGACCTTGGCCGCAGCACTCCGCTCAACAAACTGCGTTTGATCAATCGCGGCGACTGCTGTCCCGAGCGCCTGACCAACTACCGGCTATCCATTTTCACGGACGATCCAGCGTTGCCCGCCACCACTGCTGCGTGGACGGCCGTTGTGCGGGCCAATGGCACCAATTCCGGCAATGGCGGCGTGGATGAGGTCACCGCCGGGGCCCATGCCGCCGGGGTCTTCGCCGGGCGGTGGCTCCGGATTCAGAACCTGGCCAATCTGGCCTATCAGCCGCAGGTGGCAGAATTTGAAGCCCTGACCAGTCCCAATCTGGCCCTCTACAAGCGGGTCACCGCCAGTGGGCCTGTGCCGTCCGGTTTCACTGCGGTCAATCTCACCGATGGCAATCCAACCACGATTTCCTATCCGGAGGTCAATCCCAACGGCACCGCTGGCTTTACCTACGAACTCGACCTGGCCGGCGATTTCGCGCTCGACCGTCTCGTGCTCTATGCCCGTCAGGATGCCCTGCCGGAACGGCTGCGAAACTTCCGCGTCGTCCTGCTGGCGGACAATGCCGGCACCGCCGGGGCCGAGCGGTGGCGGGCAGATCTGCGGACGGACGGCAGTTTCCCTGGCTTGGGCTCCGGTGAAGTCATCCGTCCGGAACAGGGCACCGGGGAATTCCGCGGCCGGTTTGTCCGGATCACCAACTTGGGCAACGAAGCTGGGAACCCTCAAATGGCTGAAATCGAAGCCTACCAGGCCATCGCTCCAATCATCCGGTATTTCACCACCACCACCGGCAATATCACAAAGACCGGCGCGCGCGGTCTGCCGGCGCAGGCCACCCTTTCATGGGATCTCCAGGGGGCCGGCACGGCGGTGCTCAATCCGGGAAATGTCACTCTGGCGGTCCCCGCCGGCACCCTGACGGTTTCTCCGGCGGAGGCCACCACCTATACCCTCTCCGCCTCAAACGTCGCCGGCACCACCACCGCCACCCTGCTGATTGCCGTGGATGCCACCGCCCTGCCTCCCCGCATCAATGAATTCATGGCCGAAAATGCCAGTGGCTTGACCGATGAAGATGGCAGCGTCCAGGACTGGATTGAACTGGCAAATCCCAATCCCTTCACCCTTCCCCTGGCTGGCGCTGCTCTCAGTGATGATGTCGCCGTGCCCGGGCGCTGGGTCTTTCCCCTGGGCAGCAGTATCCCGCCCCATGGCTTTATTACCCTCTTTGCCTCAGGTAAGAACCGCACCCTGCCCACTGCCCCGTTGCATACCAATTTCGAGCTGAAAAAATCCGGCGAGGCTCTCTCCCTCCACGACCGCAGGGGCACCCTCCTTGACCGCGTGCCGGCCAACTACCCCGCCGTCCTCACTTATCCGCCGCAGACGCGGAACACCAGTTATGGCATTGATGGCTCCGGCCAATCCGGGTTCTTCCGCCCCGCCACCCCCAATGGAGCCAACGCCGCGATCTCATTCACCTCCGTCGTGGGAGATACCGTATTCCTGCCAAAACGTGGATTTTACACCGCTCCGCAGAGCGTCGCCATTACCACCGCCACCCCGGGAGCGGTCATCCGCTATACCATCAATGGCACCCGCCCCACCGATACCACGGGCACGATTTACAGTGGCCCTGTCCCGGTGAATGCCACCACCGTTCTGCGCGCCGCTGCCTTCCTCGCCGGGGCCGTGCCCACGGATGTGGATACCCACACCTACGTCTTTCCCAATACGGTGAAGTCCCAGTCCACCATGCAGACCAGTGTGACCAATAACGCCATCATGGGACCGCAAATCCCGGTCGCCCTGACGGATCTGCCCAGCATCGCCCTCACCCTGCCCAGCACCTCCGCCGTGAATCAGGACTCGGAAGTGGAAACCGCCGTGGAATGGCTGAATCCCATGAATGCCCTGGAAAACACCCGGACGGATGCGGGAATCACCAATTATGGCGGGGCCTACACCAGCTTCAACAAGCTGAGCTTCCGCCTCTATTTCCGGGCCCAGTATGGCGCGGGCAAATGGGAAGTCCCCCTGTTTTCCGGGCACGAACATGGTCTGGCTCCGGCGAAGAGTTTTGATAGTATCGAACTGCGCAGCGGCAGCCACGATATGGCGATGCGGGGATTTTCCATGAGCAATCTCTTCGCGGATCAGGTGCTGATGGAGATGGGGCATCTTGCCCCGCATGGGCGCATGGTCCATCTCTATCTGAATGGCCGGTATTGGGGCATGTATCATCTCCGTGAGCGCTGGAATGCCGCCATGCACGCCGACTACCTCGGAGGCAGCAAGGAGGACTATGAAGCCATCAATGGAAATCTCAATGTCGGCGGCTGGGCAGACCCCGGCACTCCTTATGATGGGGATGGCGCGGCCTGGGAATATCTGAAAACCCGCCGGGGCAAGTATGCGGAACTGCGCGGCCTTGCCGATGTGGTGAACCTGATGGACTACATGATTACCTTCATGTTTGGGAATTCCGAGGATGAATGGCGCAGCGTCAGCCCCTCGCGGCTCAATGGAGCCGGCAGCGGGGCCCGTTTCATCCTGAACGATGGGGATGGCTGGCTCTCCGTGGATTCCAACAACGCTATTGCGGCTTGGGATGGGAACGATAATAACACCGCGCGGAGCGGTTCCTTCAACACGACCACTGGGGTTTTCACTCCCGGACGCAGCATGGGGGATGGCCCTGCTTCCCTCCTTTCTGCCATGTATCTCGCGGGAGGAGCTGATTCCAAAATCCTGCTCGCTGACCGCATCCACCGCCATCTCTTCGGCAATGGCGTCCTCACCCGCACTGCCAATGATGCCAGGCTCAGGACCATGTGCACCGCCGTGGAGCGGGCCTTCATTCCGGATTCCGCCCGCTGGAGCTTTGACCCCTCGCAAAACCGCACCTGGGCCAGTTGGAAAGCGGCCCGGGATGTCTGCCTCGCCAGTTGGATTCCCACGCGCACTACGACGGTCCTCAGCCAATTCCGCAGCGCTGGCTACTACCCCACGCTGAATGCCCCCGTTTTCAGTCAGAACGGCGGCAGCTTTCCTGCCGGATTCCAGTTGAGTCTAACGGTGACTGCCCTTCCATCCGGGGCCGCGATTTTCTACACCACGGATGGCTCCGACCCGCGCCTGCCCGGTGGCAGCACCTCTCCTGCCGCTATTACCTATGCCGGGCCATTCCCCCTCAGCGTCAATACCATCGTCCGGGCCCGCACCCGAAATACCGCCGGGGTCTGGAGTGCACTCCAGGAAGCATTTTTCCAGGAAAACACCTCGGGTGCCGTGCCCGCCGGTTCTGTGCTTCCCGTGGAAATCCACTTCCATCCCGCAGGTGATGATGAGGCGGAGTTTATCGAGTTGATGAATGTTTCCAATGGGGCGGTCAATCTGCGCGGCTGCCAGTTTGTGGCCGGGATCAACTTCGCCTTCAGCCTGTATCGGGATACCCTGCTCGCGCCTGGTCAGCGGCTGGTGCTGGTTGAAAGCGAATTCATCCACCGGAAACGTTATGGCTGGGACCGGACCATTGGTGGCATTTATGCCGGAAAGCTCAGCAATGCCGGAGATTCCCTGGTATTCAACAGTGGCACCAACCGGGTTTTTGGATTCGACTTCTCCACCGCCTGGCAATCCCTCACGGATGGCGGCGGTCCCAGCCTCACCCTCATTCATCCCCGCCCGGGCCTCAATCTGACTGAACCCACCAATTGGCGTCCCTCGAGCGGCCCGGAAGGCAGTCCTGCTGCTGCGGATGGTGGCTCCAGCTTTGTTGGATCCGCTGCGGCTGATGCTGATGGCGACGGTTTGAACGCCTTCATGGAGTATGCCCTCGGAGGTTCTGATAGCGTGCCGGATGCCACGGGCGGCGTCTCGGTGACCCTCCTGCCGGGCGGTGGGCTGCGTTTCAGCTATATCCGTGCTCCCGCTGCGGATGATGCCCTCGTCATTCCGGAAGTTAGTTCCGATATGGCCAATTGGTACGCCGGGTCCTCATGGCTGATGCCGGGGGCTCAGGAAAAACTACCGGATGGGCGTCTTCTCAGCCACTTCACTGCCGGCCCGGACCTGCTGGCGGCCGCCTCCCGCGCTTTTTTCCATCTGCGGATCGCCCAGCGGCCACAATAGCTGGTCGTCTGCAGATGCAGCGCGGATGGCTTGCTTTTCCAACAGGAATGTGGCGGAAAAGGCACATCATAGTCGTGGAGAATTAGGCTATTATGAGTTTACTTTGAAAGTATTAACCGCTTTTGGTTTATGAAGCTGGCCATTGTAACCGACACTTTTCCCCCCGACGTCAACGGCGTCGCCATGACCCTGGAACGGCTCGCCGCAGGACTGATCTGCCGTGGTCATGCCGTGGAAGTGATTCATCCAGGCATCAGTGGCCTGCAGGGAGAGGCAGGCAGCGGTGGCTTCACGGAAGTTTGCATGCCTGGCTTCGCCGTGCCGCGCTACGCCTTTGCCAGGCTCGGCTGGCCCCGTCCCGTTTTTCTCCACAAGCGCTGGCAGGGCCAGCGCCCGGATGTGATCTACCTCGCCACCGAAGGCCTGCTGGGCTATTCGGCCCTCCGTGCCGCCCGGAAACTGAAGATCCCCGTCGTCAGTGGCTACCACACGCATTTCCCCCAATACCTGACGGACTATCACCTAGGGCTGCTGGGGCCCGCCATGCTCTACTGGCTGCGGAAGCTGCACAACGCCACCTCCTGCACCTTGGTTCCGACGGAGGAAACCCGGCATTTGTTGCTCTCCCAGGGCTTCCGCAATGTGGAAATCATGGAGCGTGGCGTGGATACCGCCCTGTTCCATACGGGACGGCGGAACCGGGACCTGCGTCAGCGCTGGCAAGCCGGCCCTTCTGATCCGGTGCTGCTCCACGTTGGGCGCGTCGCGGCCGAAAAAAATCTCGCTCCCGTCTTCCAGGCCTGGGAGCTGGCCAAAGCCCAGTTTCCCACGGCACGCCTTGTCCTGGCTGGTGATGGTCCGCAGCGCGCCCATTGGGCGGCTAAATACCCCGATGCCGTCTGGACGGGCTTCCTCACTGGCACTGATCTTGCTGAAGCTTACGCCTCCGCTGATCTCATGCTCTTCCCCAGCCGCACCGAGACCTTCGGTAATGTCCTCCTGGAAGCGATGGCTTCCAGCCTGCCCACCATCAGTTATCACCTTGCCGCCTCCCGCCGTTTCGTTGATCCAGGATATAACGGATATGCCGCCACCCAGGAAACAGATGACGCTTTCCTCCGCCAGGTCATCCGAGCCCTGCGCGAGCGCCGCCGCTGGTCCACGGTGGGTGAGGCCGCCCGCGTTTCCGTCCAGTCCCAGTCCTGGCCCCAGGTCACCCGTGTTTTTGAAACCACGCTCATGAAAGCCGCCGGAATCCATCCGGCGGCGGCTCCTGCTCCCTCCTCCTCCCCGCTCCTGCCCCTTCCTATCTCTGCATGAAACGCAAAAAAATCCGCTACCGGACCGTTATCATCTCGGACGTCCACCTCGGTTTTACCGACTGCAAAATAGACCAGGTCAATCACTTCCTCCGCCACATCCAGTGCGAGAAGCTTATCATGAATGGGGACATTATCGACGGATGGCACCTGAAAAAATGGGGCAAGTGGAGTGTGGAACACACCCGCTTTATCCGGCTCGTCCTGAAAAAAGCGGAAAAGCACGGCACGGAGGTCATCTACCTCCGGGGCAACCATGACGATTTCCTCTGGAAAGTCCTGCCGCTGCAATTCGACCGCGTCCACCTTTGCAACGAATACATCCACGAGACCCCGAACGGCAACTACGTCTGCGTGCACGGTGACGCCTTTGATGCCGTCACCACCAATTTCCGCTGGCTCGCGCTTCTCGGGAGTTTCAGTTATTCCATGCTCCTCATGTTCAACCGGTTTTACAACTGGACCCGCAAGCTCCGCGGCAAGGAATACTATTCCATCAGCCGCGCCATCAAGGCCAAGGTCAAAAACGCGGTCAACGCTGTGGGCCGTTATGAAACCGCCCTGCGGGACTTTGCGGCAGAGCGGGATTGTGTAGGAATCATCTGCGGGCACATCCACACCCCGGCAGACAAAATGATCGAAGGTATCCACTATCTCAATTCCGGCGACTGGGTGGAAAGCCTCACCGCTATCGGCGAAACCTATGACGGCCGCTTCGAACTCATCGAATACAAGGATTTCCAAGCCAGACTCAGCGCCATGAACGGCCCCGCCGCCAGCAAAACCATGGACCCCGGGGACGATGAGGAACCCGATTTCCTGGATGACGAGGAGCCTTTGCTCGCCGTCGCCTGAACTGGCAAGAGCGGGCAGGCGCAACAGGTGTCTTTTTTGCTGGCCATGACGGAGTCCGGCAGGCATCCTTCCGGGCATCCGGATGAATTGCCCCCGGTCCCCTATCGGATGAACGCACTGCCGCTGATCTCCTGCACCCTTGCCCTCGCGACTGTCCTCCATGCGGCTGCCCCGCTCAGCGGATCGGGGACACTGATACAAAATTTCAACATCCTCCCTTCCGCCACGGGTGTTCCATGGTCAGATAACAGCACGCTTCCCCATTGGTATCTGCACCGCAGCAATCCAGCGGCAGCCACCCCCGTCGCGCTGCTCATCAATGACAACGCCACGGCCACGGCGTGGGCTCCCGGCCTTTACAGTCTGGGAGCCAATGGCAATGCTGAGCGCGCCCTGGGCAGTGCGCCGACCGGGGTTCTGGGCGAGTTTTCCCATGTTTTTCTGATTCAGAATACCAACGCCCTGCCGGTCCGGATTTCCGCGATCGGCTATACCGTGGAAAATTGGAAAGAGAACTCGACGGCTGGCATCGTGGAGCGTATCGATTTCAGCTATAAAAAAGCGCCTGATGAAACAACCCTCACCGATGCCCTGGCCGGCGGATTTCTCGACGAGAACAATCTTGACGTGGTCATTGCGCACTCCGGCACCGCCGGGGCTGTGCACAATCCCGGGCTGAATTTTATGGTGAGCCGCGCCCCGGGCAATCCTATCGTGCTGGCAGCCGGTGAATTCGCCGCGTTGCGGTGGTTGAACAGCAATGAATCCGGATCGGATGCCTATCTTGGAATCGATAATGTCTCCATCACCTGGGCAGTGGCCAACTGTTCCATTGAAGCCACCGCGCAGGACCCCGTCCGGGACACCAAAAACACCCCCTCCCCGGCAGACGATACCTTCTCCTTCTCCCTGCCGGTGACGGGAATTGGATCATTTAGTCTATCCGGCTGGCAATTGGCAGCGTTGCCATCCGGGTGGTCCGGGCCCATCAATGGATCCTATGGGGATACCGTGACTTACTCCGGGGTGCCGGTGTCCGCCGCTTCGGTTTCCCTGGTGCTGCGGGATCGTTCCGATGCCGCCTGCACTCTCACCGTGGTGATTCAAACGCCGCCGGTGCCTGCCATTCTCACCAATACCAGCGGCCCGCTCGAAATCCGCTTTGCCACTCCAGCCGCCGGCAGCACCTCCTTCACCCGCAGCTATACCGACGGCCTGACAGATCTCGGCTGGACCTCCGGCGCTCCTTCCAATGGCTTCAATGGCGTCTCCACCCGCCCCGGGGGAGGGGATGCCAATAAATACTTCCGTCTCCGGAATTTTAAAATGCCCCGGTTCCAGACAGAAGCGGTCAATGTGGAAAACGTGACCGGTTTCGATGTTTCTATCCAATTGGCCGCTTACACCACCAGCAGTTCCGCCTTCGAGGATGTGCCCACGGCAGCGCCCACCTTCGTCGCCAGCGACCGGATTCAAGTGCTCGGGGAAGCCAGCGTGGATGGAGTGAATTGGGGCGCGGTCACGCCCAATCTGGTGGATCCCGGCCAGACTGCCGTGTCACAATTCACGGAGTTCCGCATTGCCAATCCCGGCACTGGTTTCACTGCGGATGGGGTGACGCCTTCCACCCTGCCTGCGGTGATGCCCTTTCCGGCCACCCGGTCTCTGCGCTTCACCCGGGGCAATGCCCGCTTCGTGCGCCTCGTTGTCCTGGGCGGCAATGACTCGGACTCCGAGAATATCCTGTTCGACAACCTCAGTATCGCCCTCATTCCCCCTGTCATCACGGTCACTCCGGGCGTGGTGCTCCGGAACAATCAGGGAGATGATGATCCATCCAATGACACCTTTTCCTTCAGTCTCATCGTCAATAATAACCAACCCGGCCGCGAGGCCGGCTGGACCAGCAGCGAACCCGGCTACAGCGGATCCTACAGCAGCCAGGTTCTATCATTTCCAGAGTATCCTGTGTCCGGCGGGGCCCGCACCCTTGTTTTCACGGATGCGGCGGATCCCTCCATTACCCTTTCCTACACCGTTCCGGTGCCCATCGGAGTGCTGACGGCGGGTGCCGTGATTCCCGTCAGGGACGAGGGTGTCACCACTGATCCGCTGGACGACACCTGGACCTTCAGTGTCACCGTGACCGGTGTGAACGGTGGCACGGGTTATGCCAATAACCGGACTGCCACCACTTCCTTTTACGGCACGGAAACGACCTTCGGCCCGTTCCCCGTGTCAGCCGGACCGCAGACCGTTATTTTCACTGATCTCAGCAATAACACGTGGACTGCCACCGCCACTTTCACTCCGCCCATCCGGCCAATCATGGCTGCGCTCTTCGCTGGCGGTCCAGGCACCGTCATCTATCATGCAGTCACGCCGGTGATCACCGGCTGGACGCCAGGCACCGGTCAGGGCACCTTCATCCAAAACGCCGGCGGCGGCATTGTGCCTCACGTTCTCCGTAGCGATCCCGTCAATCTGGCCCCGGTCACGGGCGCTGTCCGCTTTTACGCCGACTTCACGGCTGCAGATACCAGCGGTGGCACCAATTTTGAAGCCAACGATACCTTTAAAATCGAACTCGAACTCACCGGGCCTGGCGGCACGGAGGTGATAAACCTGATCCCCCCCAGCCAGGATACCGGCGATGGCGCGGCCTCTTCCCTTGCCAACGGATTGCCCAATGGCGTCCTCAATGGATTTACTGGCTTGGCGGATACCGGGCAGGGCACCACCGCCGCGCAGGACTATGACGCGAACCGGGATCGGGATGAATTCAACTACCCGGTCGCCGGGGTGCGTGCTGCGGCGGGAGAATCCTTCAGCAGAAACTTCCATTTCACCGCCCTCATCCCTGACAATATCACCGGAGCCCGTGTCCTCGTGGCTGGCTTGAACAATTCCCTTTCGGAAACCTTCACCCTCGGCAATATCATCTTTCTTCCTGAAATCGCCCCGGGCGATACCGACGGCGATGGGGCCAGCAATGCAGACGAATTCATCGCGGGCACCGCATCCGCCAATGCGAACGATGTCCTCCGCCTCGCCACCTTCACCCCAACCCCCGACAGCACCCCGGTTACCTTCTCCAGCAGCTTCCCCAGCAAAATTGGCCGCTTCTACCGCCTCTATCATAGTTCCAATCTCGAAAGTTGGATCGCAGAAGGCCAATCCTATCCTGGAACCGGCAATAGCATCAACCTTACCACGCTATCCCCAGGCACCGCTGCCCGGCTCTACTACCGTCTTTCAGTGCGCTTGACGGATTCCTTCCCGACCGTCACGCCCTGATGGTTTGGAAAGCAGGGCGGAAAAACCGCCGCAGAGCTGGACCGGGGGAACGGTAAGGCCGCAAAATGATTAAGTTGCCTTGATCTTTTGCCGCCCATGCGCAAGCTCCTTCTTTCGCCCGCTTCCTGCCATAGGCCATGCCGTCCAAACGCCCCCCTTCTTCTTCTGACCCGCCAGATGATCAACTATCGTTCGATCTGACCAGCGGCGCGTCCCCGGACCCCACGGTGCCCGTCTCAGAAACTCCCGCCTCCACTCCGGGCAGTGCGGGCTCTCCCACCGAAGCCGACTCCGCCTCTTCCGAAATCATCGCCAGCGGCCCCAAGGCCCACCCCGCCCTCGCCTCCACCTCCTTCGGCAACGACGGCACCCCGCTCCGCCTCAATCACGTCGGCGAAATGTATGGCCACTGGTTCCTCGACTACGCCAGCTATGTCATCCTGGAGCGCGCCGTCCCTCACCTGAATGACGGCCTGAAACCCGTCCAGCGCCGCATCCTCCACGCCATGGAGCGCATGGATGATGGCCGCTTCAACAAAGTGGCCAACATTGTCGGTGAGACGATGAAATATCACCCGCACGGCGACTCCGCCATTACCGAAGCCCTCGTCGGCCTTGGCCAAAAAGACCTCCTCGTCGAAACCCAGGGAAACTGGGGGAACATCCTCACCGGCGATGACGCCGCTGCTGGCCGATATATCGAAGCCCGCCTCTCCAAGTTCGCGCTCGATGTCCTTTTCAACTCCCGCCTAACCACTTGGGCCAGCTCCTACGACGGACGCAACCCCGAGCCCGTCAACTTCCCCGCCAAGTTCCCCATCCTTCTCGCCCAGGGCGTGGAAGGCATCGCTGTCGGCCTCGCCTGCAAGATCCTGCCTCACAACTTCAACGAACTGATCGACGCCTGCATCGAAGCCCTGCGTGGCAATCCCTTCACGCTCGTCCCGGACTTTGTCACCGCCGGCATCATGGATGCCAGCGAATACAACGACGGTCTGCGCGGCGGCAAGATCCGCGTCCGCGCCCGCATCGAAGAAGTCCCGAAGAAAAAGGGCCTGCTCCGCATCACGGAAATCCCCTTCGGCACCACCAGCGGCGGCCTCATCGAGTCCATCCTCTCTGCCAACGACAAAGGCAAAATCAAGATCGCCAAGGTCGAGGACATGACCGCCGAGAAGATCGAAATCCTCATCCATCTCGCCCCCGGCACCGAAGCCGAGGACATGCTCAAGGCCCTCTACGTCTTCACCGACTGCGAAGTCAGCATCTCCCCCAACAGCGTCGTCATCCGCGATGACAAGCCCGCCTTCCTCTCCGTGACTGAGCTGCTGAAGCACTCCGCCGCCCAGACCAGGGACGTTCTCCGCCGGGAACTGGAGATGAAACTCGGCGACCTCGACGAAAAGTGGCACTTCTCCTCCTTGGAAAAGATCTTTATCGAAAAACGCATCTACCGGGACATCGAGGAATGCACCACCTGGGACGCCGTGATGGCCGCCATCTGGAAAGGCCTCAAGCCTTACCTGAAACTCCTGCGCCGCGAGGTCACCGATGACGACGTCAAGGCCCTCACCGAAATCAAGATCAAGCGCATCTCCAAATTCAACTCCTTCGAAGCCGACGAGTATCTGCGCGGTTTGGAAGAGCAGATCGAAGTCATTAAGGGCCACCTCGCCCAGCTTACGCGTTATACCATCAATTGGTATAAGGAGATTAAAAAGAAATACGGCACCAACCGCCAACGCCGCACCGAGATCACCACCTTCGACCGCGTCGCCGCCAGCGCCGCCGCTGTCGCCACCGAGACCCTCTACATCCAGCGCACCGAAGGCTACATCGGCTACGGCCTGAAGCGCGGCGGCGAAGTGCTATTCAAATGTTCCCGCCTTGATGACATCATCGTCTTTCTCGACGACGGCACGGTCCGCGTCAGCCGCGTCACCGAGAAAGCCTTCTTTGGAGCCAACCCCGTCAACGTCGCCCTCTTCGACCGCGAGGCGCCCAAGATCTACACCCTGTTCTACCGCGATGGCTCCCGCGGCCGCCTATACGCCAAGCGCTTCACCATGGGCGGCATCACGCGGGATACCGTTTACGACCTCACCAAAGGTGCCAAGGGCAGCAAAGTCTTCTACTTTGCCGCAGATGCCACGGAAGAACTTTCCAATAGCCGTGAAATCGTGATCCACCTTCAACCCGCCCCGCGCCTGCGCAAACTGGAGATCGATCTGAAAATGGCCGACCTCCCCATCAAAGCCCGCAACGCCCAGGGCAACATCGTCGCCGAAACCAGCGTCAAACGCGTGGCACGGCGGCGGTAGTTTCTTCAAATGCTAGAAGGACGCTGACGTCTTTTCTTAACGTCACTCAGGATGTCCTTCGGGATACCATAGTGAAGGAGGCCACGGTTTAGATCGATAATCATAAACCGACATACTTCCTATTTTATCAAGTGGGGCAAAAGTGAATCCGGTCCAGCCGGACTGATGAACCAGATCCAGAAACTTGCGGCTGCATCCCAACTCGCCAAACAGACCTTCCCACTTTCCCATGTGGAAAAAGTCCGAGCCGTCCCACGATTCAACGATGGGGATTATGCGCTGTTCAAAACGGCCATACTCATTCTGGATTTTTTTGAGTTCAGGGTCGGAAAAATCTCCCGTCTCGTAATGGAAAACATAATTCCCATCCTTTTTCTCATAGATCTTCAGGAAATACTCGAGACGCTTTTTCGTCTCCAAGGCAAAATAGCGGGGTCGCCGGGAGAATAACAGTTGAGGAGGAAAAAACCACCTTAGGTGCACTTCCTGCAAAGCAAAACCTGTGAAACCCTGCGTATTCAAGGCTTGCGCAACGTCCTGATGGACAATAAGCGGCGGATGGGATGAACTCGGTCCAATGACGGCGGGCCAAGCCCGCTCCTTGCCAAAAATGAGGACTTTTGGCTTCTTGTAGGCTTTGGTTTCAAGCTCCTTGGTGAAGGATCCCAAGTTTTCCGGTTCGTGATTTATGATCTCCACAGCCTTCCGTATATCACGAATGCTAGGTTCGGGATATTGTGCGTAATCCGCAACGTAGAGTTCGCCTTCATCGGCAGACACTGCTCCCATCATGAAAAACTGAGGTTCCGGACGCATGAAGAGTTTATACCTGCCACTCATGTCACAATCAAGTCTACTTCCCTTGGTTTCCTATTGCCGTTCGAGTCAGCACTTGCTTGTCCTCATGGTCGCCCGGCGGAGGTGAGGAGTGCGGACATTCTGTCCGCACATTGCTGGAAATTTCCTCTCTCCAGCGTCAGAACGTCAAAAACCCACGTTCCGGGCACTGCCAGGACCAGGCTGGCATCAGTGCAAAAAGTTTTCCAAAAACCGGGTCAACAGAATGTTGACCCTCCTCAGGTTGCCGCTTACCCTCGCGCATGTTTTTGTCCTGGGACAAGGAAATCCAACGCCATGGGGGAAAGTTGCCGCATTGGCATCAGGAGCTTGGAACGCAGTTTGTAACGTTTCGTCTGGGGGACGCCCTGCCAGCCGCGAAGACCCGGCTCTGGAGGGAGCAACGACAGGCTTGGCTGAAGGATCATCCTCAGCCGTGGTCCCTCCAAATAGAGCAGGAATATCACCGCACCTTTACCGCCAGGCTGGAGGAGTGGTTGGATCAAGGCATGGGGTGTTGTCTCTTCCGCGACGCGGCAGCACGTCAGGTGTTGACGGACACGTTATTGAAGTTTCAGGGAATCCGCGTCAGGCATCATGCCTGGGTCATCATGCCCAATCACGTGCATCTGCTCTTCACCCCGGCCGAACCAATGGAAAAACTGTTGCAGGGATGGAAGGCTCATTCAGCGAGGAGGCTGGGCCGGGGATCGATTTGGCAGAGGAATTACCGGGATACCAAGATCCGGGATGCCACACATTTCGCCAACGCTCTGCGGTATATCAGAAACAATCCGGTAAAGACCAAGCTCCGGCAGGAGGAGTTTACCCTGTGGGAGGAGCCTCCAGAATCGCAGAGCGCTGCTGAGGAGGGTCGACATTCTGTCGACCCGTTGCCTTAAACCAATCTTCCATTTCATAGCAAAAAGGGTCGGAATCCCGGAACATAAGCGTCACCGTTCCAGCCCTCCTGCCATCCGCTTCGGGACACTCCATGGAAAGCTGGTGAATCCTTCAAACCGGCAGGCTACAGATCAACGATTCCGCCGGCACCCCTGACTCACGCCCGCAGATATTTGTTGAAGAAGTCGATGGTGCGTTTCTCGGCCAGTTTGGCCGCAGCTTCGTCGTAGCGGGGCGTGGTGTCATTATGGAAGCCGTGATTGGTGCCAGGGTATATGAAGGCCTCGTATGACTTGCCTTGCGCTTTGAGAGCCGCTTCATAGGCGGGCCAGCCGGCGTTCACCCGATCGTCCTTTTCCGCATAATGGAGGAGGAGCGGTGCTTTGATTTTGGGCACGTCCTCCGCTTTGGGCTGGCCACCGTAGAAGGGCGCAGCGGCTTTGATGAGTTCAGGAAGGCGGACCGCAAGGGTATTGGCCATCCCGCCGCCATAGCAAAATCCGGTGACTCCGATGGTGCCTTTGCTGGCGGGATGTTTTTCCAGCCAGAGCGCGGCGGCGATGAAATCTTCCATCATCTCCGCCGGGTTGCGTTTCTGCTGGAGTTCCCGCCCGGCGTCATCGGTGCCAGGATAGCCGCCAAGAGGTGTCAGGGCGTCCGGGGCGAAGGCAATAAATCCGGCCACGGCGAAGCGGCGGGCCACGTCTTCGATATAGGGATTCAGGCCGCGGTTTTCGTGAACGACGATGATCCCGGGCAGCTTGCCTTCCGCTAGGGCCGGTTGGGCAAGGAGACCGCGGATTTTTCCACCGCCTTTGGGGGAATCGTATTCGGCATATTCCGTTTTGATGCGGGGATCGTCCTTCGGCACCTGCTGAGCCCAGGCGTAGTTGGGCCCCAGGACTTCCAACAAGGCGGCTGCGGTAAGGCCGCCAACGGCGAACTTGTTGGCACGGTCGAGAAACATGCGGCGGGTCACCTTGCCGTGCACATATTCATCATAGAGATCGAGA
>CAMDJM010000059.1 GCA_945900785.1 Akkermansia muciniphila | reverse complement strand
TCGTGGGAGGTCATGTCCTGGCCTTTGTCGATCAGCAGGACGCCGTCGATTTCAGGATCAGGAGAACGTTTCATGGAGGGCTTGGAATACGCGGGATTGAGCATCGGAAAGGGGACCTTTGAGTCGGGCGCCGGCGGCGAGGCGGTGGCCGCCGCCGCCGAAACTGGCGCAGACGGCCCCGACGTCGATGGCGGGGTCTTTGGAGCGGAGGCTGAGACGGATTTTCCCGTCAGGGCCGGGGAGTTCCTCGAAGGCGGCGGCGACGACGACGCCCTGGATGGAACGGAGATTGTCCATGAGGCCTTCGTTGTCGTCAGGCTGCATGTTGATGGAGTCGGCAAAGGCGCGGGTGAGCGCCCAGGAGGCGACTTTGCCACCGTGGGTGATCTGCATGGCATTGAGGAGATGTCGGAGCAGCTCAATGCGGCGGAGAGGATAGGATTCGTAGGTATCCTGACAAAGTTTACTGACGTTGATGCCGGCGCGGATAAGGGCAGCCCCAATCTCGTAGGTGTGAGCGGTGGTGCTCTGGTATTGGAAAGAACCGGTGTCCGTGGAGATCGCGACGTAGAGATTGCTGGCGATTTCCGGGGTCATCGGAAATTGGCAGGCGGTGAGGAGGTCGTAAATGATTTCGCCGGCGGCGGGGGCTCCGGAGTTGATATAATGGAGGTCGCCGTAGCCTTCGTTGGAAATGTGGTGGTCGATGTTTACCCAGGTTTTCACCCCGGCGAGGGCCGCGAGGGCATTGGGACCGAGTCGTTCGCGGTTGGCGCAATCCACAGCGATAGCGATCTCAGCTTCAACGGTTTGGCCGGGAGCGGGCTGCTCGATAAGTTCGGAGCCGGGGAGGAAGGCGAGGTTGGCAGGGAGGCCGTCGTCGTTGAGAAAGCGGACGGATTTGCCGAGGTTTTTCAGGGCGAGTCCCAGCGCGAGGGTGGAGCCGATGGCGTCGCCGTCCGGGCGCTGATGGGCGAGCACGGCGAAGGAGGACGCGTTTTGGAAAAGCGCGGCGAGTTCCGGGAAGCTGGTGTTGGTTTTTAGGCTCACTTGGCGGGGGTGGGGGGAAGAGAGGCTGGATGGGCTATGGAAAAATAGGGCCTATGAGGACGCATAGGTCATATGGAGCCTGTTTTTTGCCGTTAGCGGTTGCGGCGGCGGAGCGGGCGGTCGCCGCCGGGCGTGTCATCTTCATCTTCATCTTCATCGTCATCCGGGATAGCGGGGGCTCCTGGTGGGGCAGGAGCTGGAATGGACGGGGGCGGGGTGGCTTCGGCAGTCGCTTCTTCGATCGGCTCGGGGTTCAGCTTGGCGGATTCGACCAGTTGCTGGTCGATTTCCTCCATGAGGGCAGTGACGCGGACGCCGCGTTCGACGCTGTGGTCGAGTTTGAAAAAAAAGTGCGGGCTGTTTTTGAGGACGATGCGTTTGGCGACGCGGGCGGAAAGAAGGCCGCGCTGGGTATTGAGTTTGTCCACGACGGCTTGTTGCTTGGCCGCGGGACCGATGACGCCGATGAAGATGTGGGCGTTTTTAAAGTCGGGGGTGAGATCGACGTCGGTGACGGTGACGAGCACGTCCGGGAAGCCGTGGTCGCGGGCCAGGATGCTGGACAGCTCGCGCTGGATCAGCTCGGTGACTCGGGCTTTGCGGTTGGTCATGGTGGGGAAGGGGAGGGGGAAAGGTTTTGAGTTATCCGTTATTAGTTATTAGGGATAGCTGAGGGGGGGGGCGGAGCGGGAAAAAAGCGGCTGTCGGGCCACGGATGGCACGGATAAGACGGATAAGACGGATTTTAGAATGCTGTAAGGCGATGGGGAAACAAGTGGGCGACGGGGCCTTGGGATAAATATCTGTGCCATCCGTTTGATCCGTGCTATCCGTGGCCCGTCAGCGTTCTGGTTAGAGGCTCTGGGCGATTTTTTCGAGTTCGTAACACTCAATGACGTCGTTGATTTCGTATTCGTTGAAGTCGCCAAGGCGGACGCCGCATTCCATGCCGTTGCGCACTTCGGCGACGTCGTCGGTGAAGCGGCGCAGGGTTTGGAAGCCGCCGTCGTAGATGGCTTGCTTGCCGCGGAGGACGCGGGCACGGGCGTTGCGGATGAGCTTGCCGTCCGTGACGACGCAACCCCCGGCGCGGCCGCGCTGGATTTTGAAGACTTGTTTGACCTGGGCGTGACCGACGATTTTTTCCCGGGTGAGGGGATCCAGGAGACCGAGCATGGCTTCTTCCATCTGATCGAGGAGTTCGTAGATGATGGAGTAAAGTTTGACCTGGACGCCTTCGGCTTTGATGGCTTTGACAGCTTTGGTTTCGACCTTGGTGGTGAAGCCGACGATAATGGCATTCGAGGCGGAAGCGAGAATGACGTCGCTTTCCGTGATCGGGCCGACGCCGCTGAGCACGAAGTCGATGCCGACTTTGTCGGATTTGATGAGCTTGAGCTGGGCGACGATGGCTTCGAGGGAGCCCTGCGCATCCGTTTTGAGGATGAGGCGGAGGGACTTGCGCTCGGAGCCCTTCATGTCGGCGAAGAGGCTTTCGAGGGAGGCGCGTTTCGGGGCGGCGAGTTTGCCGGCGCGTTCGCCACTGGTGCGTTCTTCGCTGAGTTTCTTGGCATCGCGCTCGCTGTCCATTTGGACGAGTTCGTCGCCGACGTTGGGAATGGAAGAGAAGCCGGTGACCTCGACCGGGGTGGCAGGGCCGGCTTCCTTGACCGGGCGGCCGCGGTCGTCTATCATGCTCTTAACCTTACCGTAGTGGGGGCCACAGATAAAGGCGGTGCCGATGCGGAGGGTGCCGGTCTGGGGGATGATAGTGGCGGTGGGACCTTTGCCGGGCTCGATGCGGGACTCGATGACCATGGCGCGGCAGGCGGCCTTGGGATTGGCGCGGAGTTCGAGCAGTTCGGCTTCGAGCAGAGTGCTTTCGAGGAGTTCGTCGATGCCAATTTTCTTGGTAGCAGATACAGGAAGAGCGATGACGTCGCCACCCCAGTCCTCCGGGGTGAGGTCGTTTTCCTGCATTTGACGCTTCACTTTGTCAAAGTCGGCAGAGGCGAGGTCGCACTTGTTCATGGCGACGACGATTTTAACGCCGGCGGCTTTGGCGTGGGCGATAGCTTCCTTGGTCTGGGGCATGATGCCATCATCAGCAGCGACGACGAGCACCACGATGTCGGTGACCATGGCCCCCCGGGCCCGCATGGCGGTGAAGGCCGCGTGGCCGGGGGTATCGAGAATGGTAATATGGCCGCCCTTGTGTTCGACACTATAGGCGGAGACTCCCTGAGTGATTCCGCCCGCTTCTCCTGCGGTGACGCGGGAGGAGCGGATGGCGTCGATGAGGCTGGTTTTGCCGTGGTCGACGTGACCCATGAACGTGATGATCGGAGCGCGGGGTTTGAGGGTTTCCTCCGGCTCGACGACGGGGGCCACGGGGGCGGCGATGACTTCTTCGACTTTGTGGAAGCCGCTGCCTTTTTCCCGTTTCTCGCGCTCGAAGGTAAAGCCGTGTTTTTCGCAGACTTTGACCGCGGTGTCAGGCTCGATGGAGACGCTGGGGTTGGCGAAGATGTCGAGTTCCATCAGGTCCTTGATCAGGACAAAGACCTTGATGCCCATGCGGTCGGCGAGGTCGCGGACGATGATAGGAGGCTTAATGACAATGACTTTGGGGTCATCGGGCTCTTCCTCATGACCAAGGGCAGCGGGCACTTCCGCAGGAGGAACGGGCGGGGGAGGAAGGAAAGGCGCGAGTTCCTCCAAGGGGGCGGGCGGAGCCGCGACGACGCCGGAGAGCGGTGTCAGGGGACCCATGCCGGTAGGGCGGCGGACTTTGGGCTTGGCGTCGTCAATGAGGGAGAGAACTTCCTTTTTGACAATAGGGGCCGGGGCGGGGGCAGGCGGGGGAGTGGCGAGCGGGGCAGGAGCGGAGCCAGGTTTGACGCGGGCCCGTTTCGGTTTATCACCAATGAGATCCAAGGTGTCCCCGGCTGGCACCGCAGAAACCTTGCGCACTGGCACAGAGGCTGCCTTTTCAGGTTCAGAAGAAGAAGAGGCAGGGCGCGTAGTTTTACGCGCCGGGGAGGGTGCGGAGTCGGAACCTGAATGGGAAGTGTTTTTGGATTTGCCGGGCATGCGATAGGTGGGCCGTTTTCATGGCGTCTGAAGGTGGGGATTGCAACCCCGCTTTTATTAGGTAGTTGGAGAGGAAACCTGACGATGGGCTTTGGCGACAATGGCGGCCGCTTCCTCCTCGGGAATGCCCAGAACGTCGACGATGTCGGAGGCCTCCAGCGTCGCAATCACTTCGATGCTGTTCATGCCGGTGGTGACGAGCGCTTCGGCCAGTTCCACTTCCAGGCCGAGGTGGGCCGCGAGTTCGGAGGCGGCATTGTGCACCCGGCCGACAAATTTTTCGTGGGCGCTTTCGTCCCGCTCCACCTGCACATCCCAGCCCATCAAGCGGTTGGTAAGGCGCACATTTTGACCGTGGCGCCCTATGGCTTTGGACAGTTCATCCTCCCGCACTTTGGCAAAGATGCGTTTGTTCACCGGATCGACGATGATCTTGTCATCCGCCACCGTAGCTGGCTTGAGCGCATCCTTGAGGAATTCCTTCGGATTGTCGCTCCACTTGATGATGTCGACCTTTTCGTTATTCAATTCCCGGACGATGTTCTTCACGCGGGCTCCGCGCATGCCAACGCAGGCTCCGACAGGATCGACCTTGGAATCCGCGCTCCACACGGCGATTTTCGTGCGGTATCCGGCCTCCCGGGCAATGGCGCGGATTTCCACAGTGCGGTCGGCGATCTCGCTGACTTCACTTTCGAAGAGGCGCTTCACAAAATTCGGGTGGCTGCGGCTGAGGATGATCTCAGGACCACGGACGCCATTTTCCACGGCCACGACGTAAACGCGGATCCGGTCGCCAATGTTATAGTCCTCGGTGGCCACCCGCTCCTTTTTGGTCATGATTCCCTCAAACTTCCCAAGGTCCATGATCACGTCGGACTTTTCAAAGCGGCGCACCGTGCCATTGACGATTTCCCCGGCGCGGTCTTTAAATTCCTCATAAACAAGGAGTTTTTCCTCCTGCCGGATGCGCTGCATCATGGCCTGACGGGCGGTCTGGGCGGCAATGCGGCCCATGTCCTTGGGAGTGACATCCACTTCGATTTCGTCGCCGATCTCCGCCGTTTTTTTGATCTTGCGGGCGGTGGCGAGAGTCAATTCGTCAAAAGGGGCAGTGACGGTTTCCACGACCATCAGTTTGGCTTTGGCTTTGATGCCTCCCTTGATGGGGTCGATGTCAATGCGCAACTCACGGGCGGGTCCAATGCTTTTCTTTGAAGCCGTCAGGATCGCGGAGGAGAGAGCCTCGATCATTTTGTCGCGGCTGATTCCTTTTTCTTTTTCGTAGTATTCAAAGACGGCGAGAAGTTCGCTGGTCATAACGGCAGTGGTCTAAAATAAAAAAAACGGGAGGAATTCCCGTTTCTGAAGGTGCTTGGAGCTTATATATCCAAAAAAACCTGCCGTCAAGGAATCAGGGCGTAAAAATTTGCCTCACGCCGCAGAGGGCGCGTGGGACTCTATGTCACACCAGTTTTGATTTACCGAAGAGAGGAACATCCGCCTGAGGCGGGATTTGGTGGAGCCTAGCGGATTCGAACCGCTGACCCCTTGCATGCCATGCAAGTGCTCTACCAACTGAGCTAAGACCCCAAATCCCGGACAACTTGCGCCCGGGCTGTTTCCATACTGCGTTCCTTGCCGCTGCCAAGTGCTTTTTTCAAGTTTTACGAAGTTCGTGATGATCTTTGGGATTCACCGGCCGGTGATCCACCACGGCACCACAGCCAAGGACGGCTGGGTTCCCCCAAAAATTCCAGCCGCAGGGCCGCTCTTTCCCGTTCAGGTTCAACCCTTCACCTCCTCAAACCTTTTCTCCACAACATTTTTCCTCGCGTGTTCCGGATCAAAAATTTGCCCATTCATCGCCACAGACACCCCCGGCGGCAGCACCTGCACCGCCGCCACCGCCGTCCCCAGATTGAACTCTGCATCACTCACCCGGAACCGCGCCGGCTGCATGGAGCCTGTCAGCACAATCGTCCGCCCCTCCAGACCGCACAGCGCCAAGGCCGTCTCGATCATCGTATCCGTCCCATGCGTCACCACCACCCGGCGGCACCCCCGCCCCGCGATTACCGCCCGCACGGCCTCCCGGTCCTCCGCCGTCATCTCCAGACTATCCTTCCGGATGACCGGCACGATTTCATAGGAAAACCCCACATTCGCCTCCTCCAGCAAGCCCGCCACCTGAGGCGGGCCCACCGCATACTCCCCTTTCGCATCAAAATAGATCTTATCGATCGTGCCCCCGCAGGTCACGAATAGCAGGTCCTTGGCCGTGCTTTCAGCAGTCGTTTTCATGCGCACCCATCCAATACGGCGACAGCTCCATCAATGCCAGTTTTTCTATAGCACCACACGATTAGCCGGTCATGCAACCCGGTTGCCTGCGAATCGGAACCAGGGCGATTTCAAGTGAATGGAATTCCTGACAACAGGGAAACCACCGTTCACTTCCGCCCCTCCCCGGCCAATCGCATACTTTTGAACTCAGGCATGGCTTGCCACTCTGCCGGAAGCTGGTCCAGGAAGCTCCGGGCTGCCGGCCGGTCTCCGCTGTCCAGGAACTTTTGCACCTGTAGAAAAGCCGCCGCCGGGGATTTGGGAAACTCGACCGCAGCGGGCGAAAGTTGAAACGTCACCATGGTGCCTGCCATGCGGTCCGTGTCCGCCAGGCAGACCAGCAGGGCATATTCCCCACCGGGAGTCAGATGGGTGATTCCGCCATTGTCATTGGCGGCAATCAATTGATCAAAGGCCAGCGGCGGGCGCAGGTTTTCGCCTTTGAAGAGCGGCTTCGTTGTCGCCTGATCCGCACCTTTGGGCAGGATCCACACATCATACAACTGGTCCCCCTTGTTTTCCCAATTCAGCAGCGGGGTGGTAAAAAGATTACCTGGTTGATGCACCACCACGGTGGGTCCGGCTGCCGGAGGTTCCCGCCACCACACGCCCCCCAGGAGCGCCAGCGCGGCCGCCGCTGCCAGCCATGGGAGGAGTTTAGCGCTTTTCGGCTTTTGAACCGGAAAGGGCACGGGCTTCGGTTTGGAAAAAGCGTCAGGCCGCCGCGCCGCCGTCACTGCCAGGGCAATATCCATTTCAGATTGCCGCTCCAGTTCCTCCCGCAGTTCCGGGTGCGATTCCACCAGCGCATCCATGCGCGTGATCTCTTCCGGGGATACTGCCCCAGCCACGTAGCGACTGATCAGTTCCCGGCCTTCTGTGAGAAAATCCTTCATGGGCGTGAGCGGGAGGCTTCCACACAGGCTTTGAGGAGACTGCGGGCGGTGGAAAGTTTGTAATACACGGTGCCTTCAGGCATATGATTGGATTTGGCGAGGTCGATTTGTTTGATGTCGTCCCAGTAATGCTGGACGATCAACTCCCTGAGTTCCTCCTTCAGTTTTTGAATACAACCAGTCAGGACATCGGCATCCGCCAGCAGGCCGGGTTCGATGGCGGGATCAATTTTTGGCTCCGGAGGCTCCGCATAGGCATCTACCGGGTGTCTCCGGCGGTAACGCAGGTGATCGAAAAACCGGCGCTGGGCGATCTGGAACATCCGGGGCCATAGCTGGCTGGAATCATTGACGGGACTGCCCGCAAGACTTCTTTGCAGCTCCAAAAACACCTGTTGGGTGAGATCTTCGGCGGCTTTCACGTCCACGTCCTTCTTCAACAAAAAGTGCATCAACCGGGGCCGGAGCATCGAATCTGCCTGCTGCCATGAGCGGTTGCGGGTCTTCCCATCCGGAGACGTCAAATCGTCCATGAAAGGCAAAACCGGATCTGGGGGGTGGGACAACATTGGATCGCCGCTCCTACACCATTCATGAAGAAATGCCAGCCCACCGGAAGTATTTTTTTCAAAGAAACCCGGCCCCACATTATAGCCCGATCGGAATAGCAGGCATTGGCAAAAAGCCCGTAGCAAGGTCCGCCCCGGCCTTGATCGTTGCCCGGGCATTGCTCAAGGCCGGGACGGACCTTGCTACAGCTTCTCTTTAAAGCCGACCAGCACTAGCGGGTGCCGGGGTTGCAGTGACTATCATGTTGCACGTCCCAGGACGCTCCAGTTTTCAGGCCGCTTTCGGGGCTTCCACTGCTGACGGTGAGTTCGCAGCGGTGGGCGCAGCGGCAGGCGGGTTGCCCAGCGTGGCATCCACTTTTTCCAGCACGCCCGGCACGGCATTCCCCACAGCGGGGATCCGGGTGTGGGGTAGCTCCCCGGTCCGGGCGGCATTGCGGCGGCTCAGGGTGGCAGCCCGTTTTTCCAGCAGGGCCATGGTGCGGGCCAGCTCTCCTTTCAGTTCACCGCTCACCTTCCCCCGGGCGGCGTCCGTGACATCCCGCACTGAGGCGGTGGTTTCCTCCTGCTTCAGCTTCAGCGCCAGCGCTTCCACGGTTCCCCGCGCGGCGGCGAACTCTGCCCGGTTGCCATTCAGCGCATTGCGGGTGGAGTCCACCACCGCCCGGCTCTGCTTCAGCGCCTCCTCATGGGCGGTCTCGGCGGCCTGGCACCGTTGGATGAAGGCCACCAGTTCCGCCGCATCGCTGGCCACATCCTCATGGGAATACTGGCAGCCGCCACTGACAAAGGCCGTGCCCCCGGCCAAAGCGGGGCGCAGGACGCTCAGGCGGCTCTTCGCCGCCGCGTTTTGTTGGCGGAGTCCAGCCAGTTCTGCCGCCAGCCGCTCACCTTCCCTGGTCTGTTCATCGCCGGTGGCTTCCGCCTCCAGCAGTTGGGTTTCAATCTCCGCCAGTTCCTGCCGGGCGACTTCCAGGTGATGGGCGGTTGGCAGCGCCTCCTCTGCTTCGGCACGCAGGCCGGAGAGGACGCTTTTCGCATGATTCAGCGTGGGCTTGACGCCGAAGAGGCAACTTCCTGCGAGCAGGGTTCCGGCAGTGAGGGTGAGGATCTTTTTCATTGGGTTGATTTAGGTTTGGGTTCGGAGACCTGACAGGATCTCTGTTGGTTCCCTCTCCGGCTGGATGGAAATCCTTGGCCTTTTTTCTACTTTTCCTTTTTCCCCGGCAAAATCCCGTCCACATTTTCTTTTTTGCCGAGGATCCGCCCGCCCCCGGCGAGGGAAAGGCAAACCCCGCAACCCGCCCTTTCCTCCCTGCCATTTCCTGCTATCCCTTCACCTCCATGAAATTCCTTCCGCTATCCCGCTTCCTGGTTGCCTCCACCCTGCTGTCCCTTCCACTGGCCGCCGCTGAAAAAGAGGCCCTCGTGATTGGCTGTGCGGCTTATGAAAATATCACGCCCCTGCCGCTGGTGGCGACGGATGTGCGGGATGTGGCGGCCGCCCTCACTACGCTTGGCTTTCATGTCACCCCGGTGCCGGATCCGGGGATCGAGGCGTTCAATACCGCCCTGCTGAAGTTCAAAACCACGGCCAAAGGGGCGAAGGTGGTGCTGGTGTATTACAGCGGGCATGGGCTGGAGCATGAGCAGGAAAACTATCTCCTGCCGGTGGATGCCAGCCTGGACTCCGCCGCCCAGCTCCGCAGCCAGGCGGTGAATGTGGATACTCTGCTCTCTGATTTAAAAGCCACCCAGGCCCCCGCCCGCACGGTCATCCTGGACTGCTGCCGGGATAATCCCTTCGGAGCCACCGTGAAATCCTGGCGGCCCGCCACCAAGAGCGCGGTGGATGCCAATGTCCTCCGCGCCCTCGGCGAGGCGGAGATCCCGGAGGCCACCATGATCGTTTTTGCCAGCAGCAGTGGGCGGAAGGCTGCGTCACGCCTGAATCATGATTCCGTCCACAGTCCCTTCACCGCCTCCTTCCTCGAGTTCATCCAGAGCCCTGGCCTCAGCCTGCGGGATGTCTTTGATAAAGTGGAAGACGCGGTCAGCGCTGCCACGGAAAACCGGCAGACCCCGGTGACCAAATACGGCGGCAGCAGCCGTGTCTTCCGGGAGCTGGTCTTCCTGCCGGGCGGGCCGGGGGTGAAGCCGCCCCCGCCGCTCCCGCCCCCGCCGCCCCCCGTCACCGTCACCCCGGCCACAGCCAGCCGGGCGGTGCCCTTCACCAGCAGCCTGGGCCTGGAGTTTGTCCCGGCCGGCACGGCGCGGGTGCTCTTCAGCCGCACGGAGACCCGGGTGCGGGACTTCCGCGCCTTTGCCACGGAAAATGCCGCCTTCGCCTCCACCCAGGAATCAATGCAGGGCTACACCCTGGAGAAAAAAGGCACGGATAGCTACGAATGGAAGCTGGCGGGCGGCACCTGGGCGGACCCTCATTTTACCCAGACGGAAGAGCACCCGGTGGTCTGCGTCTCCCTCCAGGATGCAGAGGCTTTTGCCCAATGGCTCACCACCCGGGAGCGCGCCTCTGGTCTGATCGGACCCCGCGACCGCTACCGCCTGCCGGTGGATGAGGAGTGGAGCACCGCCTGCGGGCTGGGGAAATACCCCTGGGGCAGCGCCTGGCCGCCGCCAGAGGGCGCGGGGAATTTCTCCGGCACAGAGTCAAAGACCGGCCCCGCCAATGTCCCCTCCTGGAGCGTCATCGCAGGCTACACAGACCCCCACGCCCGCACCGCCCCGGTGGCTCAATATCAGGAAAATAAATACGGCCTCTACGATCTTTCCGGAAATGTCTGGGAATGGTGCTCTACTGAATACCGGAAAACCCTGAATTCAGATGATGTCAGGAAAAAAATCCCGGCCCTGGAAAAGGAAAAATCTGACGACGGCACCCCATTCCGCGTGTTGCGGGGCGGGTCCTGGTTTTATGTTGGTCCCGCCAACCTGCTCTCCTCCTTCCGCTACTACGGTCGCCCCACGGTTCGCTACGACTACTACGGGTTCCGTGTGGTGTTGGTGGTGGGCGGAGGCGGCTAGGCCCTTATCCTTTATCCCTTTGGCCGCAGGCCTTTACCCTTTTCCGCTCTGCGGGTAAATTTTTTTTGGGATGTGCATAACAAATTTCACCGGGGAGGTTGAGGCCTGGCGTGAAAACGCCAAGGTGCAGACACCCGGGAAACAGGCTGGCCGGAGCCTCCGCGTGTTGCGGGGCGGGTCCTGGAATAATGATGATCCAACCAACCTGCTCTCCTCCTACCGCAACAACGATCACCCCACGGATCGAAACGACAACAACGGGTTCCGTGTGGTGTTGGTGGTGGGCGGAGGCGGCAAGGCCCTGCCGGGACGGGCGCGGATGGTCTGCGGCGGCTCACTGAAAAGGCTGCTGCAGCCGCCCCCGGAGAGAAGACGGCGGGCTGCCTACCCCGGCTGGCCTGGCCCCGGAGAAAACAGAGAGGCGGGAGCTGGCCCCCCGCCGCTGCCGGGGAAAAGACGCGGTGCCCGCCGTGGGGTCCAGCCGGGCTCAGCCCGGCTGGGGTCTCACGGTAGCCCACGCCTGGCGCAGCCCTTCCGTATTCCCTTCCTTGCTGAACTGATACCATGCGAAGGTGCTGGCCGTCAGCCGGGCGGTGTCTCCTTCTTTGATTTGCCGCGCGTGACGGGCTTCAAACCGCCGCTTCGTCCCGCCCAGCACCCGCGGGCGCAGGCAAGGAAGGAAGCGGAATCCGCAAAAAGGCACCCCCTCCCGGCAGGCGAGGAGGCGGCTTTTTGGCAAGGCCAGTTCCAGCTCCAATGACTCCAAATGAGCCACTACCCCAGTCCGCAGCTCCCACAGTCGGGCCTTGTCATCGCCAAAAATCAGAAAATCATCCGTATAGCGCAGATAGCTGCCATGCCCCTGCTGTTCCGCTATCCAGTGGTCCAGTCCGTCAAGGTAGAAATTCCCCCACCACTGGCTGGTCAGATTTCCAATGGGCAGGCCCCGTCCCGGCGTGGCGTGATAGCTGTGCAGGATGGCCTGTGCCACCCGCAGGAGGCCCGGACAATGGAGCAGCCCCGCCAACTTCCTGCTGAGCACTCCGTGCGGGATGGAGTCATAAAATTTCCGCACATCGCACTTCAGGACATACCGGTGGCGGTTGGCCAGGCGGCGGCAGCACTCCCGCGCGGCGGTGGTGCCTTTTCCTTCCTGACAGGAATAGCTCCGGGCCAGGAAGCGCCGCTGCAGCAGAGGATTCATGACATTGCACAAGGCGTGGTGGACGACGCGGTCCCCGTAGGGCGCGGCCGCGATCTGGCGGTGCTTTGGCTCCCGGATCAGGAAAAGGCGGTAGGGCTGCGGCTGCCACGTCCCGGCCAGAAGCTGCTCCCGAAGCTCGAGGAGGTGGCTCTCCTCCCGCAGGTGCCATGCCTCCACATCCGGCCGGCGGCTTTTCCCCCGCCGGGCGCGGTGCGCTGCCACCAGCAGGTTTTCCAGACTAGTCATTTGCTCCAGGGTTGTTTTCCGCTCCATATCTGCTGCTTATATTATGCCACCTCCCACTGCCAAGCCACCTGTTTTTACCATCGTGCAGGAGATCCTGGATTGGACTCTGGACCGCACCGCCGCCTTTCCCCGCACCCAGCGCTCCAGCATCGGCCGGCGGCTGGATGATCTGGCGGTGGCTGCGGTGGAGCGGGCCTTGGAGGCGGCCTATGCCAAGCCAAGGGAAAAAGCAGAGTTTCTGCGGGCCCTGAATCTCCTGTTTGAGAAGCTCCGCGTCTTCTGGCGTCTGGCGGAGCGCCGCCACTGGATCACCCAGCCCCAGCTCTTTTTCATTATCACCAAGGTGGATGGGGCCGGACGCATGACCGGCGCATGGCTCAAAACTCTGCCGGAATAGGACCCTGTTTTCTACGAAAAAAATTTCGTCCGCAAAGCGGAAAAGGGTGAAGAATGAACCACAAAGAGCACACAGAGCACAAAAGGAAAATGGCTGAACATGAGCTACCTGCAAGGTTCCCAGGTTTCAGGCGAGCCCGGCAGGCTGCCTTTTTTCCTCTCTTTTTGCCTCTACTTTGCCTCTGCTTTGTTCTTTGTGTTCTTTGTGGTTAATCACTATTCAACCCCAGCCATGAAGCAACATGAATGGTCCTCCCGCCTGGGAGAGAAGGTTGATTCCCCTCAAAAAGGATGGCATTCAGCCCCGGACGGTGCTATGGAAGGCCACATGAAAGCGCTCTCCTGGGAAGACATTTTGGCCGACCGGTCGTTGCGGGACCTGCCTTATAAAATTGAAACCAACCGCTACCACAAAATCATCATGAGTCCTGCCTCCTTTTGGCATAGCGATTTGCAGACGGAGATCGCGGTCCTGCTGCTCCGGCACCTGAGTGGGGGGAAGGCTCCTGTAGAATGTGCCGTGCAGACGGATGAAGGAGTGCGGGTGGCGGATGTGGCGTGGATTTCCCTGGGGCGCCGCGCTCCGCATAAACGGGCCAGCGTGCTGCCGGTGGCTCCGGAAATCTGCGTGGAAATCCTCTCTCCCTCCAATACCCGGGCGGAGCTGCTGGAAAAAATGACCCTCTACTTTGCCAAAGGAGCCCAGGAAGTCTGGCTCTGTGACCAGGAGGGCAGGATGGAATTTTTCAGCGCCGACAGCGCCCCCCAGCCCCTCACCGCCTCTGTCTTATGCCCTGCCTACCCATCCCGGATCGAGGTGGACTGAAAGTCCCGAAGCTTTCGAAGCAGCCATGCGAAAAGCCGCGCCTGTCTTTCCTGCCTCCCCATTTTCCGTAAAAAAATTTTGTCCGCAGAGCGGAAAAGGGTAAAGGCCTGCGGCCAAAGCGCTAAAGAATAAGGGCCTAGCCGCCTCCGCCCACCACCAACACCACACGGAACCCGTAGTCGACGTAGCGATCCGCGGGGAGATCGCCGTAGCGGTAGGAGGAGAGCAGGCGGGTAGGAACATCATTACCCCAGGACCCGCCCCGCAACACGCGGTATTCCTCTCCGCTTTCATACAGGGAATCACACCATTCCCAGACATTTCCTGACAAATCATACAGCCCCTCCCCGGAGGGCCGGAAACGCCCCACCGGACTGGTTTTTTCAAAAGAATCAACCTTCAGCGAAGAATTGAAATTCCCGCTATTGGCCGGCGGCGGCCAGGAGGTGCCCCAGGGATACACGCCTGTAAGGCTGCCATCCTTGCTCTTCGGGCTGGCATTGGCATTTTCCCGGGCCCCAATGCCCACGGCTCCGCTCCACTCATGGTCCGTGGGCAGCCGGTAGCGCAGGCCGTCCTTTTCCGAAAGCCAGGCGCAGAAGGCCTGCGCGTCCTCAAAGGAGACATTCACCACCGGATGATCCTCCCCCTGGGCGAAGAAAGCCTTTTCATGCGCCCGGCTGGTATCCTGGCAAAAGGCGTCATAATCCTGCACCCGCGTCTCCCACCGGCACCAGAGCAGGCCCGGGGTGCCCCGCACCGGCACAAACTCCATTTTCAGGGAATTGATGAACGGCGTAGCCTTCGAGGCTGTGGCAGGCGTGCCCCCCGCCAGGGAAGGCGCTGCCGGCCGCACCGCCGGGGCCGCTTCCTCTCCTGTCACCACCTTGGCCCGGGGCACAATGCTTTTTACAAACTCAAACGGCCGCCGCAGGTCCTGATAGGGAAAGGGGGACTGCCGGGTGACATTCGCCCGGGGGTGCCGCCGGGCCACCTCCAAGCTGGCGGGTTCCACCAGATTCCGCACGTCCCGGAAGATCTCATCCAGGGTGCCCGGGGACTGGATGCGCTGCGCCAGAAATCCCGTCATCAGACTGGGCGTAGTGGTGCTGCCGTCTTCATTGGAAATGGAAGCCTGCCCGGCCTTGGCGGCAAAGCCCAGAAACATACCGCTGGGCGGCTCCACGGCGGCAAAGCCCTCCGGCAGGCCCTGGAGCAGCGGGGCTTTTTCCACGGAGAATTTGGCGATGTCATCCACCTCCGTGCGGCAGGCATCCAGGAGGATGATTTTGCAGTGGAGCGGGTCATCACTCATGGCCTCCAGTGCGGACATGACGGAAGAGAGCGGGCAGCAGCGCTCCGCAAAAATCTGACGGGTCAGCTTGGCCTTCTCTGCGTCGAATTTCACAAGGTCATCGCCGTAAGTCTTCTTCAGGCCCACCAGCTTTTCGCCGGGATCGAGATTCGTATCCACACCGGCCAGAAAATTCTGCGCCCCAGCCGCCAGTCCGTGGCTGCTGAAATAGACCACCACCTCGGGCGTGCCCGCATATTTTTTCGCAAAGGCCGCCACCGCATCCTTCATCTGCTTCGAAGTCTGGTCCACCAACACCGTGATATGCTCTGCCGCGAACCCGGTGGCCCGCAGCGCCGCCGCCATCACCTTCAAATCCGCCACCGCCGCCGGGATGGGGCGGAAGGAATCCGCATTCCGATACCGGTGATTCCCAATCAACAGCGCCGCCCGCTGCGGAAGGGGCGGCACCACATCCTGCCCCAGCGCCAGGGACAGGGGAAAACCAGCAGCGAAGGAAAGAAGCAAACGGCGTTTCATAACGGAGGCGGATGAGGGGTGATGGAGTGGATGGATAGCAAAGAAACGGGAGATGGGAAGTGGAGATTTTTCCTCCCGCTGAAGCATCCCTCTCCGCAGGCCGGAGTTTCCTTGGCAAAAAATCCGCAGCAAGGCCCGTCCCGGCCTTGAGCATTGCCCACACAGCCATGCTCCAGTTCAATCCAAGCAGCCCGGCGGCTGGAGTGACAAGGCCGGGATGGCCTTGCTACGGGGGCTCTGAAAAAATTTCCATTTTTTCCCAAGGATCCGGCGGGGCCCGGAGAAGGACAGGAAGAAGCGCGTTCCGTGCTTCCTGTCACAACCAACAAACCAACCCAAAAACCAAAAACAAAGCCATGAAAACGATCCTCCTCAGCCTCGCCGCCACCTTCCTCACCTTCCCCGCTGCCCACGCCGGGGTGCGCCCCCAAAAACCCTGCGTCCCGGCCTGTGCTCCGGTATTGAAACAGGTATGTGAAGTCAGCCGCCGCTGCGAATGGCGCACCGGCTACACCCCCTGCGGCCAGTGCTACCACTATCAGGTCATGGTGGTCACCAGCCGCGGCTACTACAGCGATGGCAGCACCCGCACCTGGACCCGCACCCTGGCGGCATAAATCTGCCCATCACGATTGTCATTGCCCGCTTTCCAAACACCATTATTCTCCCATCCCATGAAGCTGCTCTCCTCTCTGATGCTCCTGCCGGTCCTGACCTCCCCGCTGCGGGCCGCAGACGAAGCCGCCACCGCATTGGCCGGGCAGGTAAAAGCGCTTTTCCAGGCGAAATGCGCCACCTGCCACTCCGCCACCGGAGCAGAGCCCAAGCAGCCGCAGTTTCTCGATAACTTCGCGCTGCTGGCGGAATACATGGATGTGAAAAAACCGGAGGAAAGCGGGCTCTACACCATGCTGCAGGAGGGCGATATGCCCAAAACAACCAAAGTGGAAAAGCTGGCGGGCAACCGGGCCACTCCTTTGAATTCCACTGAACTGGCCACCGTAGTCGCCTGGATCCGGGCCGGAGCCCCCGCTCCGGCAGGCGCCGCCGCTCCCCCATCTGCATCAGCACCTGCAGCGGCACCAGCAGTGCCAGCCGCCAACCCGGAAGCCCCCCGCCTGATCATCCCCGATCCCGCCACCCAGCCGAAACCCGCGCCGCGCCGCATCCTCACGGAAGCGGAGGTCACAGCAGGAGCCGTGCAGGACCTGCTTTCCCTCCCGCCGGAAGAGCAGCGCGGCACCCGCTACCTGAGCCTGCTGCCCCAGCAGAATAACTCCACGGAGGTGACGCCGGATGAGCTGGCCGCCTCCCGCCAAGCGATCCGGAAGCTGCTCAATAGCCTGAGCAAAAACCCTCAACTGGCCAGCTTCCCCGCCGTGGGACCGGAAGGCGTGCTGCACCGCATCCGCCTGCGGGATCTCGGGGAGAACTGGACCCCGGCCCTTTGGGACAGCATCACCGCCAGCTATCCCTACGCGCTCGACGGTCAGGCCCTGGGAGCCGCAGCCGTCCCGGCAGGCTGCCCCGTGCCAGTGGTCCGCGCCGATTGGTTCGCCGCCACCGCCAGCCGCCCGCCGCTGTATGATCAAATCCTCCAGCACCCGGAAAACGTGAAAGAGCTGGAAAAACAGCTGGGCATTGACCTGAATGCGAATCTGGCTGCGGGGGAAGCCGTGCGCGCTGCGTTCACCCACAGCGGCATTTCCCAGCAAAACCGCATGGTGGAACAACACGCTATCCGGAAATATGCCGGCAGCTTCTGGCTCAGTTATGATTTTAAAACCAATGCCGGGCGCGGGCGGGTGATCGATTTCCCGCTTGGTCCTGTGGATGCGCATCTGCTGGACGGCTCTCTCGCCTTTGAACACGCCGGCGGGGAAATCATCTATAACCTGCCGAACGGCCTGCAGGCCTTCCTCCTCGTGGATGGCCAGGGAAAACGGATCAACGAGGCGCCCATCGAAGTGGTGCAGGACCGCAGCGCCAGCCGGAAAACCAGCCATAGCCAAATCAGCAATGGACTCTCCTGTATCGCCTGCCACGACAACGGCATGCAACCGCTGCCTGCCGATGAGGTGCGCCCCCTGGCCGGCACCCACGGGGCCGCTGCCCAACGCCTGATTGAGCGCCTCTACCCGGAAGCCCGCGTGACGGAAGCTACCCTGGAGGTGGACCGGAAGCGTTTTCTGGAAGCGCTCCGCCAGGCGGATGCCGGAGCCAGCGCCGTGAAGGAACCCGTGCAGGCGCTGGTGGATGATTTTGAAAAGGACCTGAACCTGGCCCGCGCCGCCGCGGAACTCGGTCTGGAGCCCGCTGCCCTGGAAAAAACCCTGGCCTCGACGCATGCGTTGTTTTCCACCAAAGTCCAACTGGGCAGCGGCGGGGTGCCGAGGCTGAACTTCACCGACCACTTCACCCAGATCGCGGTGCGCCTGGGACTGGGCACCCCACGCGATGTGGCCCCCCCTTCCAAGGTGCTGGTGCAGCTGCAGGACCCCTTCGGCGTGAAGCGGGAGCGGGGCGCAGTGATCGCGGTGGAACTGGTTCCAAGTGTTTTAACCACCGAAGGAGGTGTTGAAAAACTAATACCCGGAACTATTTTCAAAGAAGGGGATTTGATGGCAGTAACGGTGCGCTCCAATGAAGACGCCCACCTGCGGATTTTCGCCAAAACCCCATCCGGCAAATTGGTGACGCTATTTCCCAACGCGAACTCCGACAAAACAAGCACCTTCATCAAAGCCAATACCCCGGTGCAGGTGCCGGACGCGGCGGCGGAATTCGAGCTGGTCACCGAAGGCCCGGAATTCGGTGAGGAAACACTGATCGCCGTCGTCAGCAACCAGCCTTTCACCGACGACACCGCCCTGCTGGCGGATGTCACCAAAAGCGCCGCCAAGGGAGGATTCGCCAGCTACGGCACCGACGATGCCGAAGGGGCCATCACCAAATCCTTCCGCGCCCGGGCCAAGGGCTCCCGCGTCGGCGTGGCCCGGGTAAAAGTCAGCACCCTCGCCAAATAACGCTCCCCACCCTTCAGCCTTCTCCTATCACTGACTGACTGCCATGAAACTACTCTTTTCTCTCATTATAGCCACCACCACGCCAGCCTGGTGTCAGCTCAAGCCCGCCCAGGCGCAGGCGGAGCTTTCGCGGAAAATAGTCATCGAAGAAAGCAAGGATGCCGATGCGGCTTTGACAAAATCCGCCGGACCGGACCCCGTGACCGAAACCACCTATGACCTGACCAAAAACATCGTGGTCAGGAAAAAGGCCAGCGGCACCGTAGAAAAGCTGCCCTTCCTGAACCTGCCAGTGCTGTTCCAAAAAGACACCACCGCCCTGGTGGATGCCAAGTCGGCGGACAATGTAAAAGCGCTGGCGGAAGCCTTGAAATCCATTTCCAGCCAGGAACCTGGTGCCCGCTTCCAAATCGAGGGCCACGCCAGCAGGGACGGCACGGAGGATCACAATCAGCAGCTTTCCCAGCAACGCGCCGACGCCGTGCGGCGATCCCTCGTGGCCGATTATAACGTAAATCCCACCGCCATCCGCAGCACCGGCTTTGGCGAGAAATTCGCGCAGGCCCCGGAGACAGCGCTGGAAGTGGAACTGGAAAAGGACCGGGTCGTGCGGGTGGTAAAGTTGAAGTGAGGGCCGGGGCACTCCAGTGTTGCGGGGTCTAACGTTATTCCCGATAGCCTGGTGGCCAGGAGAAACGCTCAACTTCACTGATCCATCAACCCGGCCTTATGCCCGCTCCCCGATCTTCGTAATCGGCTGCGGCGGGGTGGGGCCGGTGTATTCAGTGAGGGGACGGTAGAGACGGTTGTCTTCCAACTGCTCCAGGACCTGGGCGGTCCAGCCGGCGGTGCGGCTGATGGCAAAGATGGGGGTGAAGAGGTCGGTGGGGATACCGAGGCTGTAGTAGACGGTGGCGCTGTAGAAATCGACGTTGGCGTTCAGGTTCTTTTGCTCGCGCATGATGGTGGCGATGCGCTCGCTCATGCGGATCCACTTGGGCTCCCCGAGTTCTTCGGTCAGTTTGATGGCCATCTTCTGGAGGTGCGGGGCGCGGGGGTCGAGGACCTTGTAAACACGGTGTCCAATGCCCATGATTTTCTCCTTTTTCGCCATCTTGTCCGCAACCCAGGCGTCGACTTTGTCTTCTTCTCCAATTTCGAGAAGCATATCGATCACGCCTTCATTCGCGCCGCCGTGGAGGGGGCCTTTGAGGGTGCCGATGGCGCTGGTGATAGCGGAATACATGTCGCTGAGCGTGGCGACGGTGACGCGGGCGCTGAAGGTGCTGGCGTTCATGCCATGATCCGCATGGAGAATATAGGCAACATCCAAGGTGTGGGTGGCGTCGGCGGTGGGCTCCTCACCGGTCATGAGATAGAGGAAACTGCCGGCCTCGCTCAGGTCCATGCGGATGACGGGCATGGGCAGGCCCTGGCGGTGACGGTGGTAGGCGGCGACAATAAGGGGCACCTGGGCACAAAGGGCGAGAGCGCGTTCCCCGTTCAAGGTGGCGTTTTGGTCTTCGCCACGGAGGTCGAGGCAGCCGAGGAGGGAAACAGCGGTGCGGAGGACAGGCATCGGCTCCAGATTTTTCGGCAGGCTGGTAATGAACGCGGTGACTTCATCCGGGAGGTGGCGGAAGCTGCGGAGCCTAGCGGTGAATTCGGCCAGTTGGGCGGTGTTCGGCAGGTGGCTGCGGTGCAGGAGGTAGACGACTTCCTCAAAGGTGGTGTTTTCGACAAGGTCGTCGATGCTGTAGCCAAGGTAACACAACTTTCCGTTGGCTCCATCGACCTCACTGAGGCGGGATTCATTGGCGATAACACCTTCTAGACCTTTGGCGACGAGTGACATATTGCGATGGAGGGGGATGGATAAAATGGCGTGGGAAGAGCTTTTTCAACAAATGCCCTGCCCGGAAGTCCCAGCTATAAGCGGGTCGCCTGCCACGCTCAATGGTTTTTTAGCCTGAAAACCTGGGTGAATTTAAAAAAGGATGAGGGGAGCCCCGCAGAAAATCATGCAGGCTCCCCTATTTTTGCAGAGTCCGTGACTCCGGCCCCGGAACCGGTCTTGGTGGCGAAGTCGAGCGAGGTGGCGATCTCTACATTCACGACCACTCCGTTAAGGGCTTTCTTGCGGACGAAGCTGATGACGGGGAAGTCCGCTGCGGAGCCGCTGCTGCGGGTGACCTCCTGGGGCAGGAGACTGACCGCAGAATCAAGCGGGCCGATGCCCAAGGCGAATTTGATAAAGTCGGAGACGCCATCTGGCCCGGGGCTGATTATGATAAAAGGCCTGTCTTTTTAAAAATAAGATCCAGATGATACTTCGCTTCCCATGATTCATTCGTGCTAGAGTTTAATAAATAATTTCACTGCTTAAACGATGCCAATGAGGGTGGCAACTACCAACCCAAGCTGGTTTGCGCCGGAAGCATCCCGACCAACGTCAGTGCTGATAAAGGAGGTAGTGCAGCGGCGGCACTGGTCTCCCAAAAGTGACTTACCCCCTTTAGCAAGTAATCTTGACAAAGCGCTTCGTTCCATTTATCGCCATGCGATATGAAAACATCTTTACTCTCTATTTGCACCGTCGTGGCTTTTTTCCCGATGGTTTCCCTTGCTCAAGAAGCAGCACCCGCCAAACCCGCCGCCCCGGCCAAGCCCGCTGCCCCGGCCAAGCCCGCAGCCCCGGCCAAAGCAGACGCTGTCGCTGCTAAACCCGAGGCGCTCATTGAGGAACTCTATAAATCGAAAGACGATGTTTTCCTTCCCCAGCCAAACAAGTTTTCCGAAAAATTTCTGGCTGCCTCGTTGATTAAACTCCTCGTCCTCGACGCCAAACGTGCGGGAGAGGAACAGGGAGCGATTGATTTCGACGTGCTTTCTTTCAGTCAGGACGAGCGTGAGATCAAGAAGTTCGCAACCAAGTCAGAGGTCAAGGGTGACACTGCCGTGGTAAAGGCGACTTTCGAAAACCATGGCGAACGCGTGGTCATCAACTACAAATGTGTTAAAGAGGCCAATCAATGGCGCATCGCCGATGTGACCTACGAGGACGGCACCAGTCTGGTGAAGCTGCTCACGGAGACAGAGTAGGCTTAAAGTTTTTCCAGCCAATCTGCCGGCGCTTTGTCTTTGAGGGAGGCTTTGAGTTTGGCCTGCGTCTCTGCAGGCAGGCTGCGTAGAAGGGTCATCACCCCGGCTGCGATGACCGGGTCCTCCAGCATTGGTTTGCTGACGGAGTCGGCGACTTCGTCGGCCCGACCGGCTTGGGCCATGAGCAGCACGTAGTCGCTCTGGGCTTGGGCGTTGAGTTTTGCGCGTGAGTTTTGCCAAATCAATCGAGCCATCGGCACTTGACCCAGTTCCGCGCAAAGGCGCATGTGGACGGAGGGATCGCCCGCAGACCCGATCAATTGACCGAAGGTATCGGAGGAGCCAAAGGTCGTGGGCGGGCCGGTGAAGCGGTGACTGTCGGTAGCCCACCCGACGGTTCCCTCTGCGATGGAGATCAAACCAGAGTCCACCAGCTTCACAAGATCGGGTGGGCTCGTTTCGATTTCCAGGCCGTGGACGGAGATACAACGCTCGAAGAGCGAAGTATAAAGTCCAGTGCTGAACACGGCACGCGGGTCCTCCCGCGCCAGCCAGCCAATGAGTTCAGAACGCTGGCCTACTGGCGGAGGCGTCAATGACTTCATTTCGGGCAATGACCAAAGGTTCACGGCCGCAGCGGCAGCCGGAACTTCAGGGTCGTCCAGCAGGCTCTCCGTGCTGTCTTGCGCCAATACCAATTGTTTCCCGTCATCAGAAAATGCGATGAGCCCTGACTCAAAATCCACCAGCGGCTCCCGATGCAGCACCTTGCCTGTCGCGAGATCCCACAAAGTGACCACATGATCGACGGACACGGCCACCAGCAGCGCTCCATCCGGGGACCACGCCACGGTGCGGATGTCTGAGGCATCGCCTGGGAGAGTCTTGATAGCGCGGGCGGTGGCGAGGTCCCAGATGGTGAGCAGTCCGCCCTCGGTTGCGCTGGCGATCCGCTTTCCGTGTATGGAAAAACGCACGACCGTCACCGGCTGAGCCGGCCCCACCAGCCTTGCCACCAGTTGCCGGCTGCCGAGATCAAATACCGGCACGGAGCCATCTTCCGCCCCTGCCGCAAGCAGTCGATCACCCGGCGAAAGAGTCGCCACCCGAAGTTCTGCCGACTGTCGCTCCAACTCGTAGCTCTCCTGCCCGCCATCCACGTCCCACAGCTTGGCGAGGCCATCACGGGAAGTGGTGATCAGCCTGCGTCCACCGGGTTGAAAGGCCAAGCCATTGATCTCATTGGCATGGCCAAAGGCAGCCAAGGCTAACCGGCGATTCGGAATGTCGCGCAGGGTAATAAATCCCGTGCGTGTGCCTGCGGCCACCCAGTTTCCGTTCGACGCGACGGCCAGACGGATGACATCACCTGAGCCAGTGGCATCCAGCGTGTCTGCCACTTCACCCGTCTTGACATCCCAGACCCGAAGGCTCCCGTCCTTGGAACTACTCACGACCTGTGACCCTTCTTTTAAAAAAGCGACTGCCATCACCGTGCCGGTATGCCCCTTGAGAGTCTGCACCTCCTGGCCCGTGCCACTCTCCCAGATCTTCGCGGTCTGATCCATGGAAGCCGTGGCCAACCATTGACCATCCCTGGAAAATACCACATCGGCCACTTCATCCGTATGACCCGCTAGGGTTCGCAGCGCAGCACCGGAAGTCACATCCCAGAGCTTCACGGATTTGTCGCCCGAGGCCGTGGCGACGACTTTTCCATCGGGCGAGAATACCACGCGACGGATCAATTGGTCGTGGGCTGGCATTTTGTGCCGGATCCTGCCTGACCCTGCCTCCAGAATCACCAGCGTGCCATCTTCACTGCCACTCGCTAACGTGATCGCATCCGGGGAGGCCGCCACACAAGTCGCCTCGACCGCATGTGCCGGAATTTTGAGCCCTTCCCGGCCACGAATCAGATCCCAGGTGCGCAGACTCCCATCATCCATGGCGGCGTAAAGTGTCGTGCCATCAGGCGAGAGCGCTCCATCGTTCATCTCGGGCTTCGTTTCCCCGGTGGGCACCGGACTAGCCCAGACGGGCAGACCGGAAAGTAAGTTAGCTCCTGCCTCATCTATCACAGCGTCAAATATTCCATGGCGGAGTTTTTCCAGCCCGGGATCGGTTGTGATCGGTGCCCCCAGGAGCGAGGGATAAAGTCTGGCAAATTCGGCCGATGGGCGCTCCTCACGTCCAAGGCCATGAAACCCGATGGCTCTTGCCGCCAGAAGGATGGCTTCAGGGTTACTGGCCTGAGTCTTGGCGAGGGCTGATTTCTCCAGCCAAAATTTACCTTCCTGAAAGTGCGAGCGCTCAAGCTGCCGGTTTGCCTCGCGGAACTGGCGGTCTGCGGCCTGGTATTGCTGCCATGCGACCACGCCGCCAACGATGGCCAGCACCGTGAGCACGCCTACCGCAGCCAGCCAGCGTCGCAGCACTTTGGCACGTTGCTGCGCCTTGGCCAGTTGGGCGGCTTTATCGCGCTGGGTGAGCACCCCGAGCGGCAGTCCCAACGCTCCCGCGACGACTTTGAGTTTGGCTAGTTCCAGTTGGCCATGGTATTCCTTTACGGCTTCCGCGCGTTCCGCTTTTGATAGTTTATTTTGACGCACCAACTCCTCCTCGTAGGCGGCGGCGGTGGTCCAGCCCTGCACGGGGCGGGAGGCCGGACGCACATCGGCCGCAATGGGCTCGGTGCGTTTGGCCCAGTCGATTTTGCCGGTCTCCCGGTCCGGCACGCCATAGCGCAGGGGCTGCGGAAAGCATTCCATCTCCGCCCCCATCTGCTGGAGCTTGACCGGATCCTCGCTGGCGTTGGGCTCGCCATCGATCATCAGCGCGAGGATGCAGTGGCTCTTGCCGATCTCCTTGAAATAACGAATTTCCTCCGCCACGAAGATCGACTGCACGGCCCGGGGCGAGCACAACACCACCAGCTGGGCACTGTTATCCAGGGCGCGGCAAATGTTAGTCGTCAGGTCGGCGTCCGCCGGCAGTTCCTCTTCATCGCGGAAGACAGGGTAGAGCGAAGCGGGCACCTTGCCGCCGCGCAGATCGGTGGTGCCGATGAGGTCGGCGGGAATCTCATAATGCTCCAATCCCTCATGGAGCCAGTTGGCCCATTTCCGCCCCAGGTCCTTGTTGTCGGCGTGGCGGTAGGAGATGAAAACCGCGTAGCGGCGCAAGGGGGTGACTTCGGAGGACATGCGGGAATTAAGTTAGGGCAGGCTGTTCAGATATTCCGAGAGGTTACGGATGGCGTCCCGGTCGTAATCCTTCGTCGGTTCGTCGAGTTGATCGTAGGGAACCAGATTGGGATGCAGCTTCCTCGCATCGTCTCGCTGCGGGGCAAATTTCCAGCCGGTCATCCAGAGGTAGGCGGCCCAGCGGGCATGTTCCATGCGGGAGAGGGCTTCCACGCTGGCATCGCTCAATTGGGACCATAGCGCCGGGGTGACCGTGGCTGGATCGAGGCCAGCGGCCCGGATTTTGAATGGGATGTGATCTGCCTGACTTCGGTTGGCACCCTTCTGTTCCTCACTGAGGGCCTCCCACGGACGAAAGGTTGCCTTGGCTTCATGTTTGCGGGCGGCGGCTTCATCCCCGCGGGTCCGGGCCGCATCGATCTGCCGCTGGGTTTCCGCCAGCCAATGGTCGTGAATGCACCGGGCGATGCGATCCAGCGTGTCACTGATGATGGCCTCGTATCCCCCGGTGAGGACGCCGGCCGGGAGAAAGGAAATGCGGTGTTCCAGCGAGGGATTTTTCTCCACCAGCCGGCGCACCGGAGCCCCGGGCGGGGTGTCCAGCAGCAACTGCACCCCGGGCCGGTCCTGCAGGTGTTCGGTCAATTCGAGGGCGCGTGCGAAGGCTTCGTTATCGTCCTCGATACCAGGATACACCGTGAAGACATCCTGCTCCGGCTGCTGCGCTATCCATTCCGCCACCTTCGCCGCGAAACGACCGGTTTCGGGCAGATCCATCGCTTCCAACACAAGGCATTCATCAATCGCCGGATAGAGGCTGCGCAGCCGGGCGGCTTCGGACACAGCGCGTTTTCCCAACAGATGGACGTGGGTGCCACGGTCACCGGTATAGTGGCCCACCAGAGCATACTCCACCACGAGGGCAAATCCCAGCCGCGAGAGCGATGGCAGGACCACATGGACCGCGCCATGACCTGGGTCAGGGGGAAACTCCCGGAGGCACTGGCGCGCCATGTTACGGAAGTGATTAAACACCCGCACTGGCACGCCACCGAAACCATCCTGGAGCGCCCGGTTGCGTTGATAGAGGGCACAGAGCGCAGGATCACCGCAATGCAGAAAAATGGCCAGGGATGGTGCGGGATCCGAGCCTTCCACGGCTTGGGCGGCTGCCACCGCGATGGCTAGATTGTCGTGATCATCCCCCGTGGCGGCCACGAGGCGCAAGGCCCGCTGGATCCCAATGCGGGTCAGCGCGGCAGGCCCGGTGGCATCCCCGCACACCGTCCTGAGACCATCCGCGATCAGTTGGTCCGCCATTTCCCGGTCACGTTCCAGCAGCACAAAAGGCAGTTTCCTCTCCCGCAAATTTTCCGCGAGGACCCGGCCCTTCACCCCACCGCCGCAAATGACCGTGTGACCCGACATCCAGCGGGCTTTCCAAGCCATCAAGCGACGCTCCAGCAAACTGATGGCGACGCCAAAAATGGCACCCATCAGCACCAGCGGCGCGAGCCACATGGCCACAAGCAGCGTCCATGGCATCGGAACTTCCTTCGAGATATCCCATGGGGAATAGTCCCAGTAAAAGAGGCGCAGGGTGCGATAGAGGATGAGGTCCACCGGCAGGGCCGGATGACAGGTGCGCAGCCCGATGAAGCCCAGGACAGACGCCACCAGCCCCACCACGAGAAGGACTTTGCCAAAATGAATGCGAAGAGTAGCCAGCATGGAGGAAATTATCGGGCAAGGAAAGCACGTTCGCAAATGGCATTGCCTGATATGGCGCCTGCAGGGATCTCTTTATCCTGCAAAGGATGCTGACGGGCCACGGATGTCACGGATAGGACTGATAAACACGGATTTATGAAGAAACCCCGAACCACCTTCTGGGTGAATCCAATATTCGACTTATATGCCTGGTTATCAGTATTATCCGTGCCATCCGTGGCCCGTCATTTTCCCAAATAGGCTTATCAGCTTCCGGCGCGATGCCACTCAGCTAAAATCCAGCGGGCAGCGCGAAGTCACCCCATCCCGGAACCAACGGGCAGTTAACATAAAGTTCCGCCCCGCATTATTTGCGTCGGGTCAGTAGCTTGACTGATATGAATACATGGCATCAGAATGCAGCATTTTTGTGTGAACTTCATTTCCACCTTTCGACTGGACCTTGGCATAAAAGGTTTTTCCATCGCCAAAAGTGACGACACATAAATCCTTAACCACGGCATTTTGGGCATTTGCACTGAAGCTAAAAAGCAAAGCGAAAGCGAATATTAGAATTGTATCTATATTTTTCATCGATTGGCTGGATTTTTGGTTTTGGGGTGTGGCCTGGATGGGGGAACGGTTGAAGTGGGGGGTGTGACTGCAGGATGAGGTGCGCGTGCTGTGGAACCTTGGCGTCCCGCCTGAGCTGGGGTGCCGTCATCCTGACGGCAGCGGTCGGGACAACCGCATCCCAGCCTAGCCAGAATGGCCGTGTTCCTGGCCGATCAGCCGACGGTCACACCCGAAATGGAAACGGTTTGGAAAAGTGGTAGTTGATTTTAATTCGCGGTGACCTTGAGGCGGAAAAGAACCCGCTCCCCGCCCTCCGCCCGCGCAGGTGGCGGGCGGGGGCGACTGGTCGCACGGGGCTCTCTGTGGCTAGGGTCGTGGAATGTAGCGGTAAAAGCCTCTCGGGGCGGGTGGGGCGGGGTCGGTGTGGGTGGTGGTGCCGCTGGCGTTGGTGGTTTTGCTTTGCAGGAGCGTCCAGTTTTGGAGGTCGGTGCTGCGCATGAGATCGTAGTTGGCGTTGGGGGCGGCTGCGGTGAGGTTGGGCGTCATGTGGCCGTTGGGATCAGGCTGGATGGCTATTTTCCCTGGGCTGGCGGTGGTGGGAGTGAGGGTGAGGGTGAGGCTGGCTTGGCTGATGGTGCCAGTGTCAAAGGTGTTGTCGTCGATGAAACGCAGCTTCCAGGTGCCGTTCGGTGCTTTGCCGGCAAAGACGGTGTTGAGCAGGATCTGCGTGCCGTTATTCTCCGCACGGTAGGAGCCGGAGGGCACCTGAACATCGCCCGGCAAGGCTGGTGCGGCTACTGAGAGATAGCCTGTGGCACTATCCTGGAACGTGTAGGGGCCTCCGAGGTCGGCGCTGGCCAATGGCACCATGCGGAAAATTTGAGCCGTGGTATTGTCCGGGGCGATCAATGCCACGGAGAGATCCACGGCATAGGTGTGTTTCGGAGAGAGGGTGAACTGCACGGTCACGCCTGTGACAACGCCGGTTTTGCCAGTGACATCCAACAGGACATCGCGTCCACCAGGGTTGCCGCGGGGAATCTCGCCAAGGTTGGAGCCATCCACGGTGACTTGGTTGGTGCTGGCTGTCAGCTCGATAGTGAAGGTGCGGACGGGGCTGCTGGCGTTCACGCCGCCGTTGGCGGTGCCACCGCTGTCGCGGGCTTGGAAGCTGACGGTCGCGGTGCCTGCGCTGTTGCCCGGAGTGAAACTGAGATTTCCCGCAGCATTAATGGCCGGCTGGATGCTGAAGAGGGGGTTATTATCGTTGGTTACCACAAAGGCCACCGTCTGGCTGCTCTCGTTGGCGGGTCCTGGCGAGATGCCCGTGGCGATGCCGGGGCGCGTTTGCAAGCCTGAGCCAGCCGCAACGGAGATGGTGGCGGGGTCGTTGTAGGTAAAAGCAGGCTGGTCATTCACGCCAGTGACAGTGACTACGAAAACCCTTGTGGCAGTCAAGGTGCCATCGCTCACGGTGATGGTGACATTCGCGGTGCCGGTCATGTTTGCAACCGGAGCAATGCCGAAGTTGTAGCTGTCGCCATCTCTGACGATCGTGTAGTAATCTGTGTCGTCGAACCGGATCAAGGCGGTGTTATCGGATGCCTGAGTCACCGTGAGCGTCGAGCCGGGGTTTGGATCAGCGACCGTGAATGTTGTAGACGTATCCCAGCCGTCCTCGAGCATGGTCAGGTTGGGGATCGCAGTAATGGTGGGTGGCAAATTGCCGACGGCAGCGGTGCCTTGGAATCTCACTTCGCTCAGGCCCACGTATTCATTGGCCTCTCCACTCCAGGCGGTCTGGATGGCGAAGCGCACGCGGCGGACGTTGTTGGCTCCAGTCAATGGCACCACCTGAGCTGCAAGTCCTGCATTTCCGGTGCCTTGAGTGAAGATCGTGGTAATGAGGGGAGTGAAGGCGCCGGTGGTGGCGCTGGAAACAAGAATTTGCACGTCTTTCACGCCGCGTCCGATCACATTCTGCTGGTTCATGTTCCAAATGTGTGCACCGGTGAGATTGTAATTGGCTCCCAGGTCGAACTCTACGGCCTGGCTGGCCACGGTGGGCGGATTCCCAGTGGTGCCGCCGCTGAGGCCACCGCCGTCCGGGCCAGCATGCCACATCGTTTCGGCGGTGACCAGCTGATCGTGGGTCTGATCGAGCACCGAACCGCCTCCGCTAAGGCCGCTGCCGTCGATCATTTTTCCTCTGACTCCAGCGTCAGGATTAATCCATTGCGAGGTGGTGATGACCGAGGTGGGAGTGATGGCAACGCCAGTAAGGGCTGGAGCCGCACGCGTCACGTTGAGGGTGTAGGTCTTGGTAGCTCCGCTCTGGGCGGTAACGACGACGGGGATGGCATTGGCTCCCACGGTCAGGGATATGTTCCCACTGGCATTGCCGGAGACGACGCTGGTGCCGCTCACGGTCACGGTGGCATTGGCATCCGCCACGGTGGGCGTGACGGTTACGCTGGTGGTGGCGTTCGGCACACTGGCGGTGTAGCTGGTGGTGGCAGCAGCAAAGGGGAGGGTTCCGGCGGTGGTGGCCAGGGCAGAGAGATCGGCGTTGCTGCTCAGCGTGGTGAAGCTGATCTGGCTGCCGTAGCCCGTGCCAGCGGTGTTCGTGGCATAGGCCCGGACGTAGATCAGCGTCCCTGCGGGCAGTCCGGTGACGGTGCCACTGAAAATGCCGGTCCCCGTGCCGTTGGCCACTTTGTTATTGGCAATGGTCGGGGTGGCCGTGGTGGCCCAGACGATGCCGCGGTCTGTGATGCTGGCTCCGCCGTCGGCGGTGACGTTTCCGCCCAGGGTGGCCGTGGTGGCGGTCACGCTGTTCTGCGTGGCGGTGGTGACGGTGGGGGAGGAAACACCGCCCGCCGTGGCCAGAAAGAGGTTTGCAGCGCCGACGCCGCCACCGTCACCATTAAATCTATCGGTAAAACGCAGCGTCCACGTGCCATTCAATGCCGCGCCAGACAGGGCCGAGAAGGTCGTCAGCAGGGTCGTCGTGGTGCTTTGATTGCTCTGGGTGCGGTAACGGCCCGCGGCAGCGGTGCCTCCGGTGACGGCGCCAAGGGCAGCGCTGATGGGGCCCGCGGCATCATCGGCAAAGGTATAGGGGCCCTCCAGGTTAGTATCGTCATCCAGGGGATTCACCGCCATCACCGTGTGGCTGGTGGTGCCGTTGGGGGCGATGAGTTTCACGACAACGTCGCTCCCGTAAACGTGGGCGGGATTGAGGGTGAAGTTCACCGCCACACTGGTTAGGGAGCCAGAGAGACCGCTGACCGCGAACTGCACATTGCGCTGCGATCCCTCCACGCCGAATGTGGCGGAGTCATCCGGGATGGCTCCCAGGCTGCCGGCCACGGCAGGGAAGGCCTGCAGCGTGGCAATATTGGCCGTGTAGGTCCTCGTCCAGCCTCCATTGGTCACCTTCACATCGATCACATTGGACCCGCCAAGCAGCGCGAGGGCGCCGGAGGC
>CAMDJM010000058.1 GCA_945900785.1 Akkermansia muciniphila | reverse complement strand
TTCGCATCCCGCGCCATCACCTCCAGGTCCGCCCCCACGTAAGGCGCGAGGTCCGTCTTGTTGATTAATAGCAAATCGCTGGTGCGGATCGCCGGACCGCCCTTGCGGGGAATCTTGTCCCCCTCCGCCACATCGATCACAAAAATATAGGCATCCACCAGTTCCGGCGAAAAGGTCGCGGACAAGTTATCGCCACCGCTTTCCAGCAGCAGCAATTGCAGATCCGGATGCCGCCGTTCCAGCTCCAGCGCCGCTGCCATATTCATGCTGGTATCATCCCGGATGGCGGTGTGCGGGCAGCCACCCGTTTCCACGCCGATCACCCGGTCCGCCGGCAGGACCTCCGCCCGCAGCAAAAACTCCGCATCCTCCCGCGTGTAAATATCATTTGTGATCACCGCGAGGGAATACTCCGCCTTCAGCCACTGGCAGAGCCGCAGCACACACATCGTCTTGCCGGACCCCACCGGGCCCCCCACGCCGATTCTGATTGGTTTTTTGCTATTCATAAGATTGGAAAAAGACAGGTGAGGGGCCACGGACCAGACGGATCAAACGGCTGGCGCTGAGCCATCCCATCCTTTGAAAAATCTGTGTTATCCGTTTCATCCGTGTTATCCGTGGCCCGTCAGTTTTCAGGAAATAAACAGGCGCTCCCCGGCCCGGGCGTGCCGCATGGAGGCGATTTCCAACAGCGGGTTGAACCATCCGGCCTCCTCCAGCGGCACCCGGCAGGCCGCCTCCAACTGCGGGCCCAGCGCCACCAGCGAGCGGCGGATGATGCCCTGACACTTCTCCTGTCCCAGCCGCATCAGCTTCATGGCCGCCGTGGCATATCCCGCCACCGTCTGTTGCGCGAAGGCACAGGCCGCCGCTTCCACTGGGAGCGCCCGCAGCTCCAGCGCGCACACGATCAAATGGTGGCAGGGGGCTCCCAGCGCCGCATAGGCACCGCTCAGCGGGCTGTCCTCCAACTGCCGCGTCAGCGCCAGCCGGCGCGATCCCAATTGCCGGCTCGCCGCCCGCAGCTCCGCTGCCAGCTTCCATCCCTCCAGCTCCCCGTCCAGCGTCTGCAAGGCTGACAAATCCCCACGTCCTGCCATGCCGTGCGCCGCCGCCAGCACCGGAATCTCAAAAGCCAGCAACGACGGCATCACCTGACGCTGCAAAAAAACCTCCAATTCCTCCGGCGTGCGCACCACCTCCGCCTGCACCAGTTCCTCCAGCCCCAGCGAGTGCGCATAGGCCCCTGACGGAAAAGCCGAATCATTCACTTGCAACAACCAGGGTAACCAATCAGGAAGCATGGGCCGTCACACGTAAGGGGTTAAAAATCACTTCCGCCTCCGTCACCGTCCAGCCCTCCCGCTCACAAAGCTGAGTCACCGCCAGGTCCCGCGTCACCCGCAGCCACCCCGCGCCGATCTCCACCGGAAAGTGCAGATTCCCCATCTTCCACCCCACCAGCGCCGCCTGTGCGGCATCGGTATAGCGGATTTCATAAACCGGTTCCTCCTCCTGCAGAATCACATAATCCGCCGCCTCGGTCCGGTGAATCACCGCCCCGGTGTGCAGCCGCCCGGTGAGATCGAACCCGAACTCCACCCCATCCTCCGCCACGCCCCGCCAGCGCCGCTTTAAAAACATCCGCCGCTCCACCCGCAGCCGCACCTGTTCCGCCACCGGCCGGGGCGAAGCATCGAGAACATGGGATTGAATCAGCAGCATAGAGGGAAGAAAGCCAGCGCACCAAAGCGCCTCCCGCCCCTAAAGCAAACGATGGGCCAGGTGAGCCGGCATCCCGGCTGGGCTGCCCGCCCGGCCCGCCATCGCCCTTCCATTTTCCCTTTTCAGGCTGCCTTGATCCGTTTCCTGTGCCAAATGCCTACGGACTCCCCTGCCCCCGCCCTGAAAGATCTCTTTGATGAAGCGCGCTTCCGTAAAGTGGCCAAGGCCTTGTCAGGGATTTTTCCGGGCTTTGCGGCCAAAACGTTTTTGCAGCAGGGATTGGGAGGACTGGAGACACTTTCCCTGATGCAGCGGCTGCGGCGGATGACGGAATGCCTGCACGCCACCCTGTCGGCGGACTATCCTGAGGCTTTAAAAATCCTGCGTGCCCTGGCTCCGCAGATCGACAAGGCCTTCGTGACCCTGGTGCTGCCGGATTTTGTCGGATGTTATGGCCTGGGGCACTTTCAGGTTTCGATGGAAGCGCTGAAATTCTTTACCCCTTTTGGCTCGTCGGAATTCGCCATCCGGGAATTCCTCCGGCGGGATCTGTCAGGCACCCTGCGGGTGATGCAGGAATGGTCCACGGATCCTGACGAACACGTCCGCCGTCTCGCCAGCGAGGGTTGCCGTCCGAGGCTGCCGTGGTCCTTCCAACTCCCGGAGCTGATGGCCGATCCCAGCCCGGCGCTGCCGATCCTGGAAAACCTGAAATCCGATCCCAGCCTGTATGTCAGGAAGTCGGTGGCCAATCATCTCAATGATATCACCAAAAACCATCCTGGCAAGGTGCTCGCCCTGCTGAGGAGCTGGCCCTTGGAAAATCCCCACACCGCCTGGATCGCGCGGCAGGCACTGCGCACCCTGATCAAGGCTGGCCACCCGGAGGCCCTGGAATTGATCGGGGCCAGCGGGGAAGCGGTGATCGCACCGCTGCAGGTGTCATGTGTGCCAGCTCAACTCCGGCTGGGAGACACCCTGACGCTTGCCTGTGAAATCCGCTCTACCGCTCCAACCCCGCAGCGGCTGGTGATCGACTACGCGGTGCACTACGTGAAAAAATCAGGGGCGTCTGCTGCCAAGGTTTTCAAGTGGAAGGAGTTGACGCTGGCCAGCGGGGAAACCGTGCGGCTCTCCCGCCGTCAAACCATCCGTGATTTTACCACCCGGGTGCACTACACCGGGCGGCACGGGGTGGAGATCCTGATTAACGGGAAGTCATTGGGCCGGGCGTTTTTTGAGTTGGAATGCTAAGCGGTCTGCGCGGTGGAACCGGCTTGCCGGGCCGGGGAAGTGCCGCATGTTGCGCCCATGTCCAAGGTCAAACGCATCAGCCACCTGCTTGTCGGGGATTTCTTTAAACATTACGGCAAACAACTCCAATTGGAACTGCTGGGCGGGGAACTTGGCCTGGAGCGGAAGATTTATGAACCGTCCGTGAACCGTCCTGGACTGGCCCTCGCCGGATTTTATCTCTACTTCGCCTACAAGCGGGTGCAGGTCCTGGGCAATTCCGAGTTTGCCTATCTGGGTGCCCTCCCGGAACGGCAGCAGACCAAGCGGTTTCAGGAAATGTGTGCCTGTGATATCCCCTGTGTGGTGGTCTGCCGGAACCGCCGGATGCCCAGGGAAATGCTGGAGATCGCCAACCATGCGGGCGTGGCCGTCTTCCGCACCACCATGGATACGATGCGCTTCATCAATGCCTGCACCCTGTGGATGGATTGGGAGTTTGCACCTACCACGACGGAGCATGGCTGCATGGTGGATGTGAAAGGGATCGGAGTGCTGATCAAAGGGGAGAGCGGTTCCGGAAAAAGTGAGGCCGTGCTCGGCTTGTTGGAACGCGGGGCCGCCCTGGTGGCAGATGACGTGGTGCGCTTCCGCGCTCCGGAAGGCCGTGATCTGGAGGGCACTTCGTCAGAACTGGGCCGCTTTCATATGGAAGTGCGGGGCATCGGCGTGGTCAACGTGCCCTTGCTTTTTGGGGCGGCTTCCATGCGGGTGAACAAGCGGCTGGACCTTGTGGTCAATCTGAAACACCTCAAGGATTTTCCCGAGGTGGACCGTCTCGGGATCGAGCAGCAGCACTACCGGGTGCTCGAACGGGACGTGCCGCTGATTGAATTGCCCGTCGGCCCGGGCCGGGATACCGCCCGCCTCGTTGAAGTGGCAGCCCTGGAGCAGAAATTGCGCAGTTTCGGGCACCACAGTGCCGTCGAGTTTAACAATACGCTGCTCCGCACCATGCAGGAGCAGCGCATCAGCTAGTCCGGCTGCTCCTGCTGGAAACCTGAAAAATAATGGTGCCCAAGGCTGTAACCCATCCGGTCCTGCCCTCAAGATCAATGTGTTGGCAGATGCGGTGGCTGACTGCCCTTTCGTGATGATCTCACTGGCTCATGAGGTTGGCGACTTGAGCCGTTTCACGTTGTTCGCCGCGAGCAGCGTCTTCATCTGCGTGATAGCGATGCCGCTGAGCGCTGGCAGGGTGTTCAAGGCCCTTTCAGGCGGGCTTCGAGGAGGTCGCCGACGACTTTGGGGTTGGCTTTGCCCTGGCTGAGTTTCATGACCTGGCCTTTCAGGGCGTTGATGGCTTTGTCGTTGCCGGCTTTGATTTTTTCGACGGCGTCGGCGTTGGCAGCGAGGACCTGGGTGATGATTTCGTCGAGGAAACCGGTGTCGCTGACTTGTTCGAGGCCTTTGGCTTTGACAATGTCAGCGGGGGCGGTGCCGGTGGCGAAGAGTTCGGTGAAGACTTCCTTGGCTTGGGCGTTGTTGATTTTTCCACCGTCAACAAGTGCGGCCAGTTCGCGGAGGTGGGGGGCGGAGACGGGGTTTCCGGAGAAGTCGAGACCGGCGGAGTTGAGGGCGCTGAGCAGGTCGTTGATGATCCAGTTGGCGATGGTTTTGGGCTTGGCGGCACCGGCTGCGGCGGCTTCGAAGTAGTCGGCGAGGGGTTTCTCGCTGGAGAGCACTCCGGCATCATATTCGGTGAGGCCACCCTCGTTGACAAAGCGGGCGCGCTTTTCGTGAGGGAGTTCCGGCACGCGCTTCCGGGTGGCTTCGACGAGCGCGGCGGTATGCAGGGGCAGGAGGTCGGGACAGGGGAGGTAACGGTAATCGTGCGCGTCTTCCTTGGTGCGCATGATGGAGGTTTCGCCACGTTCATCGTCCCAGCGGCGGGTGCTTTGGATTTGGGGGATGCCGCGGTCCAGGTCTTCGGCCTGGCGTTCAATCTCATGATGGATGGCGCGGCGGATCGCGCTGGGGCTATTGAGATTTTTCAGTTCGATCTTGGCCCCCAGTTTTTCCTGACCATGGGGGCGGAGGGAAATGTTCACATCGCAGCGCATCTGGCCTTTTTCCATGTCCGCGTCGCTGAGATCGGCATAAACGAGGATCTGGCGCAGACTGGTGATGTAGGCCACGGCTTCCTCGGCGCTTTCGATTTCCGGTTCGCTGACCAATTCCATCAAGGGTGTGCCGGCGCGGTTGAAGTCGAGGGTGCTGAAGGTGCCGTGATGGGTGCTTTTGCCCACGTCTTCCTCCAGGTGGATGCGGGTGAGGCCGATGGTGTGACTGGGCCGGACGATTTTCTTCTGCCAGTCCTTTGGATAAGCGGAATCGTAAAGTGGCACGCCGCCGCCGAGACAGAGAGGGAGATCAAACTGGGTGGTTTGATAGTTCTTCGGCATGTCCGGATAGAAATAGCTTTTCCGGTCCCACTTCACGAGCGGCGGGGTGGTGCAGCCGAGACACATTCCCGCGAGGATGGTGCCTTCGATGGCTCCGGCATTCAGCACCGGCAGGGCACCGGGCAGGCCCAGGCAGACGGGGCAGGTGAGGGTATTCGGTTCATCACCATAACGGACGGCGCAACCACAGAACATCTTGCTGGCGGTGCGGAGTTGGCAATGGACTTCGAGTCCGATGGTCACGAGATAGTCTTCCTTGGGCATGGCCTGTTGTGGCTCAGGACAAGGCAGAGGGAAAGGCGGAATTCTGCATGGCCTGCCGCCGTGAGGCCAGCCAGCCATGCTTCGGGGCGAAGAGGAAGGAGAGCGCAAAGACGAGCGACTGAGCCAGGACGATGCAGGCGGCGGTGTCGCCATTCACATGAAAACTCACCAAAATACCCGCAGCGGTGGAGGCCACGGCGGATCCTGCGGCGATGGCCAGCATGCGGTCGAAGCGGTCCGTCCAGAGGTGGGCCGTGCAGCCGGGGGTGATGAGCATGGCGATCACTAAAATGATGCCGACCGCCTGCAGGGAGGCCACGATGGTCAGGACGAGGAGGGCCAGCAGGAGATAAGTAAGGAACCTGACCGGCAGGGCCATCACCCGGGCGTGGCTGGGGTCGAAGCAGACCAGCAGCAGATCCCGCCGCCGCACCAGCATCGTAAGTATGACCAGAGCCGCTGTCACATAAAGTTGCAGCGCCGTTTCCCTGGTGATGCCGAGTAAATTCCCAAACAGAATATGATCCAGGTGCAGTTCCGACTGGGTGCGGCTGTGCAGCACGAGGCCGAAGGCGAACAAGCCGGTAAAAACCACGCCCAGCACGGTGTCCTCCTTGATACGGCTGTGTTGTTTGATATATCCGGCGGCGGTGGAGCAGAGCAAACCTGACAGAAAGGCACCGGCCGCGAGGGGCCATCCCGCGAGATAGGCCAGCACAATGCCGGGCAGCACGGCGTGGGAAATGGCATCGCCCATCAGGGACCAGCCTTTTAGAATCACGAAGCAGGAGAGGACCGCACAGAGGGCGGCGGTGATCGATCCGATCAGCAGCGCGTTTTGCATGAAGGGATACTGGAGCGGCTCAAGGAGGTTCATACAGGGGCGGTGGCCTCCAGGTGGGCGCGGGCCCGGCGGCGGTTGGAAAGGAGGCCGTGTTTTGGGGCGAAGAGAAATGCGGCCAGGAAAACCATGGTTTGCAGCGTCACGATGCAGCCGCCGGTCGCGCCGTTGAAAAAGTAGCTGGCGTAGGCCCCGGCGATGGCGGTGAGCACGCCCATCCCGGCGGATAACCAGATCATGATGCCGAACCGGTCCGTCAGGAGATAAGCCGTAGCCCCGGGGGTGATCAACATGGCCACGACGAGCACGGCTCCTACGGTTTGCAGTGCGGCGACGGCGGTGGCTGACAGGAGCGTCAGCAAGGTCAGGTGCAGCAGGCCGGTGCGCATGCCGAGGGTGCGGGCCTGATTGGGGTCAAAGCAGAAGAGCATGAGGTCCCGCCATTTCAGCCCAATCACGAGGAGGGTGAGGAAACTGATGATCAGCAGTTGTTTCACTTCCTGATCGGGAATGCCGAGGAGGTTTCCGAAGATGATTGTCTTCCGGTCCACTCCGGCTGGATTCAGGGAAATTAATAACAAACCGAGGGCAAAAAAGGACGTGAAGACAATCCCAATGCTGGCGTCCTCCCGGATGCGGCTTTTGGCTTTGATCAATGCCATCGCACCCGAGGCCAGCAAACCGGCGATAAAAGCCCCCAGGGCAAGAGGCAGCTTCAGCAGGTAGGCCAGGGCGACCCCGGGCACCACAGCATGTGATAGGGCATCGCCCATCAGGGACCAGCCTTTCAGGGTGATGAAGGAGGAGAGAAACCCACAGACGCCACCGACCAGCGCACTCACCCAAATGGCGCGCACCATGTAGTCATAGTGGAAAGGCGTAAGGAGTTCAGTCATAGTCGCGGGCAGGAAATGGAGAGAGTTTCATTCTAGTCATCCTCTCCGGATGTGAAAGCGGTGGATTGGCCTGATGCCGAAAATCATGGGACTGGGCTGAGCCTGGCCCAGAGGGGCGCGATTTGCTCCTGGAGGGCGCGGCGGCTTTCGGCATTGGCGACCCATTCCATCCGGGAGGCCAGGCGACGCAATTCATCTGCGGCGGTGGCGGAGTCCAGGCGCTGGGAAAGTTCTGTCAGGGCGGCGGCGAGCGCTTCGGGGTCCGGGGCCTCCGGGGTATGGGCGCGGGGATGATCGCCGGGGGAGGCCCCGGCCTCGTCCAGGACCTCACGCACCAGCATGCCCAGGATTTCGATTTGCTCCTCGCGGTCCCACAGATGGGCGAAGACCCAGAGATCACTGGTGCGGGCGGTGGTGCGGCCTGCGAGGAGCGCGCTGCCTGCCACCACGCGTTGCAGGCGGACGGCGCGGCGGTCGGAGATGCCAATGCCGGCCTGGCGCAGCTTCAGCACCAGACTGACAAAATCCGCCCGCACCGGGCCCAGGTCCACGAAGCGCACCGCTGCCTGGATTTTTCTGACATCTTCTGCCTGCATCAGCGGCACCGGATCCGCGGCAGAGCCCAGCCGCCAGCCGGCTTCCACCACGGCGGCCAGGGAATCATCCGGCACCGGGCCACAGCGCACCCGCAGCAGGAAACGGTCAAAGAGGGCGCGCAGGGCTTCATCTTCCGGCAGGTAGTTGCTGGCTCCGGTGACCAGCAATGCAGGGATGGGACGTGTCTCCCGCCCGCGCCGGAACACGCGTTCGTTCAGCACCATGAGCAGGCTGTTCAGAATCGCGCTGTTGGCGTTCAGCAGTTCATCCAGGAAGATAAGATCCGCCTCCGGTAGCATGCCTTCGGTATTGGTCACCAGATCCCCTTCCCGCAGGCGGCGGATGTCGAAGGGGCCGAATAATTCATTGGGCTCGGTAAAGCGGGTGAGCAGATAGTCAAAGGAGCGGGCCGCCAGCCGCCGGCCCAGTTCATGCACCAGCGCCGTTTTGGCGGTGCCGGGTGGGCCGAAGAGGAAGAGGTTTTCACCCGCCGCCAGAGCCACCCCCATGAGGTCGATGATTTCGTCCTTGCCGACGAAGACTTGTTTCAGTGGGCCCAGCACGCTGGATTGCAAGGTGGCGGCAAGGGTGGGAATGGAGGGATCGGGCGTAGGGGCTGGGCTCATGGGGAGGCGTCAGGATGGCACGCTCCGGAGGAATTGCCAAGGATCAGCTCAAGCCGGCCGCGTGGTTTTCCTGCAAGGCGGGAGGCCAGGCCGGGAGAGCGGGGGCGAGTTCCCTGCCATATGCGCCCAGCAGGCGGGTGAGTCCGTTCACAACGTCAGGATGCCGGAGCCATGGGGAGTCAGGACGCTGCAGCAGCCGGTCCAGAAAAAGCTGCCAGAGCCCGGCATGCGTCCGCAGCGCCGCCCATACCGCCGGATCAGCCATCGGGACATCCTGACCGGATCCCAGGGGGACTCCGGTGCCGGACAATGGCCAAAGTCCTGCCAGGTTCCGCAGGGACGCCAGCAGCGGATCCCCGGGTGCCAGGGCCTGGGCCATGCGGAAAATGGCAGGCAGGTATTGGAGGGTGAGGTCTGTTGAGAACTGAGCCGCCGCCCCGGCCGGGCAAAGGCAGGGTTCTGCGAGAAGCCGGGTCACCGTGCTGGCATCCGTGTCCCGTTGCAGATAGAACCAAGCCATCCGCAGCAGCAGATGGACGCCATGGCGCGCCGCCGTTTCCTCAAAAGGAAGAACAGGGCCGCCCAGATCCTCCGCCGCTTCTTCATGCCAGGATTTCAGCAGAGGCAGCAGCAGCAGATCCTCCCGGGCGTCTGCTTCCAGTTCCAGAAGCCCCTGCTTTCCGGCTCCTTGTCCATGCAGCCGGAGGACGGGGGAACCGGTGCTGCGCAGTTCCCTCAGGAAGGTGAGGACGGCTCCGGGCAGTATGGAGTTAGGCATGCCAGGTGATTCAGGAGAGTTCGTCCCAGGCTTTCCGCAGCTTTTTGCCACGCTCGGGATTGGCCATGTGCACCCAGGCCATCATGCCACGGACGTAGAGGGGAAAGTTGGGGTGATCCTCCCGGTTCTGGGCGGCGAGGCCGGTGGTTTTGGCCTGATGGAGGATGGCGCGGACGCGGCGGTAGACGTCGCGCGGGACGTTGGGCCGGTGGTTGACGACGATGCCGGTGACGGTCTGCTGGGTGTTTTGCCGCTGCACCCGGGTTTTCTTTTCGTTGACGGTGAAGTTTTCTTCCCCGCAAAACCGGCGCACCGCCCCGAGCAGGCCGCCGCAGTGCTGGGTGGTTTCGCCATTGGCGGAAAAAGTCAGGTCATCGGCGTAGCGGGTGTAGGTCCAGCCGGTTTTGCGGGCGAGACCTTCGAGGCGGGCATCGAGTTTCCGGGCGGCAAGGTTGCTCAGCGCGGGACTGGTGCAGGCTCCCTGCGGCAAGGCGCGCGGGCCGGTGGCGACGTGCAGTTCCCTGCCGGCATAGACCAAGGTGCGGCGCGGGCTTTCCGTGCATAACAAGGCGAGGATGGTGGCGATGGCGGGCGAATAACCGAGACCTTCGAAGATGCCCTTCACTCGGGGAAAGGTGATGCAGGGGAAAAAGTCCTTCAGGTCGGCATTCACCACGGCATCGCGCCGCACATGGGGCACGGCGTTGCTCATGATGTTGCGGCCCTTGATGAAGCCATGGGCGCAATCCCGCATCGTCAGGCATTCGAGGATGTTTTGCAGGATCCAGGCCTGGGCGGCGGCGGTGTCCTGGTGGGGCGCGGCGAGTTCGCGGGTGCCGCCGGATTTTTTGGCGATAGTGAAGCGGACGTAATGGCTAACGCTGCTGGCCTCGCTGTGAAAGGCGAGCCAGCGCAGGCGGGGGATGCTGCAGCCGAGCGCTTTGGCGATCTCCGCCGGATGCGTCAGGACGGGCAGACCGAGCGAGGCCAGTTTTTCCACATTGGCTCGGCGGTCGCTCAGGCCGCCGGAAACGCCCCGGCCCAAAAAGACGATATCGGTGGCCTTTCGCGTGGCCACGTCCCTGGCGTGCTGTTCCTTGCGGGCTGCAGATTCGGCGCGTTTTGCCTCGCGGGCTGCCGCCCTGACCGCAGCGTCTTCAGCGACGGCGCGGTTGGCCGCGAGCTGTTCCACCACGTAAGCTCCCTGGATCGTGGGGCGGAGTTTGATGTAGGTCTCGCCGGTTTCGTGGATTTCCGTCAGGCGCTCCGGCGTCATCAGGCCATGGGCGACCAAGGCCTTGTCGATCAGCAGAGTGCGCTCATCCGACACCGGCGGAATCTGGCTGCGCAGCCCAAAACGGAAGAGCAGCGAACGGTCGGTTTTTTTGGCGCGGCGGCGCATTTCCTCATCGCTGATCGGCGCGAAGTCACCGGCGTCGAGATGGTTTAAATTCTTGACAGGAAAGCGCGGGGAGGATGTGCGGTTTTGGCCACGGGGAATGGCCGGCGGGGTGGAGGGATGGAGAGCACCGGGTGGATTGCGGAGCGTTTCGCTCATGCCGCTGTATTGCCAGACGGCCCGGAGGGTTTCGAATGACAAATAGGCGTAGATGACAAAGCGGATCAATAGCCGACTGGATTGATCGGGAATAAAAGCGATCAGTGTAATACAGGCCAGGATAGCCATGCCGATGCCGGCGGCCCAGAAGCCGGAAGGGCGACGCATCAACATCCCAATCGATCCTGCTGTGGTCAGGACGCCTGAGATGAAAAGCAGGAGAAGGGATGGGGAGCTTGTGACGGGCGAAGTTAATTCAGGAGTGCCAAACAAACCGGTCCCCGCTTTGACGAGACTACCGAGGCCTAGCAATAGCATGAGGGACGCGCTGATGTAATTCGGCTTGAGTCCAGGCTTCATGCGGCGGGGAGGTCTGGGGAAAAGGACAAAGGAATTCCACGGGCCATCGACCGCCTGACTTCGCACTCAGGACCGGGACCGTTCACCAGGGCCATCCACGCTACCGCGCGGGTGGAGACCCTGGGGTCGTCTGCAGCCACCCGCGCGGTAGCGTGGATGGCCAAACGAACAACGGTTCCGGGGATGCATGGTTGGGCAGGAGCAGCCGCGGCGGAACGCCGCAGCATGGTAGTCTCAGGGTGGGCCGGACGGCCCGTGGAAAAGGAGAGGAAAGGGCCATTGCGGGCGCATTCCGTGGGGGAAATTGGCAGAGTCCCGGTCAAAAGGAAAGGGATATTCATTTTCCGGCAAAGTGGGTGAGCCGTTGATACCAGGCAGCGGCGGTTTCGGGGGATGGGCTGGTGCCAGCCTGGGCCAAGGCACGGAGCACGAGGAGATGACGGCAGGGTCCGGCCCGCAATCCGGCTTTTTTGTGGTGGCCGCAGAGACACTTGCCCCGGCGGATGGTGCCTTCAGCATCGAGGAGCAGTTCGACCGGCTTGCTTTCCACCTTGCCGGTGAAAAGCAAGGTCCCATTCGCTCCGGGGGTGCTGGATTCGATTTTGCCTTTGTCCCGCAGCAGCAAGGACCGGCTGGCGGTTTGCTCGGCATTTTCCGGTCCCATCTCGGATTCGCCGACGGCCTGCGACATGATCTGCCGCCAGCGGTAAAGCCCGTGGGGCAGATCAAAAATCACCTGGCCCGTGTGAGCCAGATGCTTCAGCGCGGCGGCGACCTGCCCGTCATCCACGAGGCTATGCCGGGCAATGTGGGCGAAATCCGCGGCGCGTTTTTCCTGAAGAATCGCCGCGATGTGCTGCACCACCGCCGGAGCGGCCGCCACGGGAGCGGCGAGCAGGTCCAAGGCCGATCCCCGCGTCCAGTCGTTGGTGGTCCACCCTGACAAACCAAGCGTCAGCCGCATCGGCCCCATGTTCACCACCCAGAAGCTGGGCAGGCCGGTGCCGAGCAGATGCACGTCGATGCTTTCCGCGAGGGGAAGCAGGCGGGCGAGAGCGAGCAGGCGTTGGCGGCCCCAGATGCGGATGGGTTCGCAGGCTGCTGTGACCCAGTCGTGGGCATGCACCGGGATGCGGGTTCCCCATGGTTCCAGCACCAGCGCGGGGGCACCTGGCAATAACTCGAAACGCAGGGCACGGGGGCTGCGGGCGGCCTTGTGGCGGCGCAGCCAGGCGAGCAGGGCATACACCGCATCCCGGCCCAGGGTCAGCTTCCGCATGGGCAGGGTCATCGCCCCCTGCACCTGCATCAGGCCACGCAACCATCCGTCAGGCAGGTCGATCTTCCCCTCCCGGTAGGCGGCGGCGGGGCCGCTGGTGTTCACCGTGAATCCGTCAGGATCCAGGATGAAGCGGGTATCGCGGTAGCTGCGCAGGGACTGGAACTGATGGAACAATTCCCAGGAGTAATCCACGTTGGTGGTGCCCAGCTTCAGGGATTCACAGCGGCCAAAGGCTTGGCTGCGGTCCACCCTCAGGCAGCCATAGCTGGATTCGTCCGCCGAGAAACATTCGAAAAAGACCACGTCCTCCGCTACCGTGATCACAGGATCGCAGGGGAGCAGCAGCCGGAAGAGTTCCTGGTCGTGCTGCTGCAGGTAGCGCGAGTATTTGTCCCGAGCCTGCCAATACTCTGCCTTGGCGTGTTCATATTGTTTTTCAATTTCACGCGGCACGGTGACATTTTGCGCCGCCGCATATTCAGCCCGCGCCTGATCCCGCGCCGCCGTGGCGATGGCCCGTTGGCGTTGCCCGGCGTCATTTTTCCAGGACTCATACTCAGACTTGTCGCGGGGCTTGAAGCGGTGGTCGGAGACGACGACATCATGCAAAGCCGAGATCGCCTCACGGAACCGCAGGGGATCCCGCAGCGGGGCATCGAAAGCCACCGCCTCACGCTCCAGGTTCGGCGCGAACGAACACACGCCATCCGCGAAGCGGCTGCGGGTGTGGTAGGCGTAGGAGTATTTCATGAAAGGATTTCAGACTGGCGCAGCCATGGAAGCAGCTTCTGCAGCACGGCGGAAGCGGTGGTCCGCCGCATTTTCAAAGCTGACCAGCAGGCGCATCAGGCTCCGGTATTCCGGATAGGCATTGCGCTCCAGTTCCCTGCATAGCAATTCATACAGCAGGTGTTCGGCATCCCGGTCCAGCGCGGCCACAGGCGGCATGCCATCCAGTAGCCCTACCGCCGCAAAGCGGGGCCGGCCGATCCGCACGAGGAGACTGCCTTTGGTCAATCTTCCGGCGGCATAATCCTCCAGCCCGGGCAGGATGATGTCAGCCCCGGGGAGATCGCTTAAACTAAAACGGGGGATCATGGATGGGCTTCGACGAAGGTTTTAATTTTCCGGGTCAAGGATGCAGGATCCAGAGAGGGGTAACGGATCAGCTGCGGCACGATCCTGTCAAACAATTCCATCAGCCTTGCGGAAAGAATCAAGTGCCGGGCCGCCATCTGGGTGACATCCCGAAAATCGCGTTCGTGGCCGCGTTCCAGTTTGGAGAGAGCCTGGCTGTAAAAATCAAAGTGGAAAAAATCAAGTTTGCCATGCCGGGCGATGTGGACGCTCCGTTCCTTCCATTCCGGCAGCACGGGCACGAAATGAAACGGCGCGGCCAATTCGATATTGATATCGAGTGCTTCCTTGATTCCGGGAAGCGCTTCGAAAAAGCCGAGGGCTTCCGGATCCGGATGCAGATCAATGTCCATCGTGGAATCCCTCCAGCCCACCAGAAGTGCAGACGCACCTCCCGTCAGATAAACCCTGCCTTCTCCCCGCACGGCAGATCCCAGCTGCTTCATGAAGCGCTGCACCCGTTCGGCATTGGCAGGAGTTCTCATAGGGCACCAATGGCGCAGGAGTATTTCATTTCCACTGCACCTCCGGAAGGTGACGCTGGATGGCGTCGGTTAGGGTGACTCCATCCATGAGGGAGGCGACGGCGGCGAGGCCGGCGCGGTGTTCCGGGGGGCGGAGGGAGCGGACGGCGGCAGCGAGGACGGGCAGGAGGGTTTCGGTGAGGGTGGGGTTTTGGCGGATGGCCTGGGCGATTTGTTGGGTGGCTTTGCCCTTTTGCCGGCTGCCGCGATGCACGCCGAGGAGGACGCTGGTCCAGAGCGGAGCGAGATCCGTGGCCGTGGAACCTGGCAGGACGGCGCGGCGGGCGAGGGTATCCACCAGCCGGAGCCGCAAATCGTCGTAGGGCGTTTCCGAGAGGCGGCTCCAGAGGATGGGATCGTCCCAAGCCGGGAAGGTCTGGTGGGCGGCGAGCCAGTCCCAGGCGGCCGGGCGGGTGGCTTCGTTGGTGCTGTCAAAAAATCCGGTGAGCGCGCTGCGGTCGTATTCCCCGGGCACGGCGGCCAATTGATCGAGACACCAGACGGTGAGTTCCGGAGCGAGCACCGGGCAGCGGGCCGCCGCCGCCTTGGGCAGGAGCTGGCGCTTCTGCTCATCGGTCAGGCTTTTTTCCTTGAGGAAGCGGAATCCCAGACGTGCCACGGCGACGGGGCGGGCACAGGCCAACTCCAGGCAGGCCGCAGCGTCCAGCCGGTCGGGATGCACGTGCAGTTCCATGAGTTTGGCCGCCCGGTCCGCCACGATATCGGCAGGAGCTTCAAGGAGATCGAGCCACTGGGAAACGGTCCACTGCGGCAGGCCAGCCGCCTTTTCCAGCAGGGTGACGGCGGCGGTCGCGATGTCAGGATCCTCCGCAAAGAGCAGGCGGCGCAGGTCTGCGAAGCCGATGGTGGTGGCCATGGACATGGCAGGCAGGGCGATGAGCTTCACCGCCCAGGTGCGCACGGCCCGGGATTCCGATTTAACAGTTAGGTCAACCGCAGCCGTCAAACCTCCAGCGCTGAACCAAAGATTCGGGAACGCCGGAGCCGGGGAAAGATCAGCAAGGCCGCTTCCATCCCGGAAACCGGCGCGGTAGGAACTGAATTCGACCGCCGGATGGGTGGCAAAACAGGCGTGCATGAAGCCCCAGGAATCCAGATAGTTTTCGCCCTTCCGGAAGTCTGCATCCCGATACCGGGCCAGCGCGGCCGCGACCGCCGGGACGTAGGCTTCCGGTTTCTGAAAACCCAGGCGACGGAAGAACCGCCACGCCCGGCGCTGAAGATAGTAGCGGGTGCGGTAGTGGAAGAGCCGGTCGGTGGGCCGCACCGGGAGGGCGACGCTTTTTTTCTTTCCAGTGACTGGATCGCGGTAATTCCGGTCCGACCGGAAGGAGTTGTGCAGGGTGTGCAGTTTCTCTTCTTGATACATACTGCGCGAAGCCCGGTCCCATTTTGGCACCTGACGCCGCACCCGCCTGACCAGACAATCAAAGGCGGTCAGGAAAGCGCCCATGAGTTCCGCATCGCCGGTTTTTTCGGCATGGTGGAAGAGGCGTTTGACCACGACGGCGTGGCCGGGCTGGTCGAAGGGCTCGGCCAGATAGCGGAAAATCTGTTCCCACGCCCAGGGCCGGGGATCTGCGAGCCATCGATTGGTCAAGGCGGCTAGTGAATTAGAATCGTGCAGCCCCCGCATCAGCTCAACGAAGCGCTGGTCCGCCGAAGCATAGCATTCCTCAATAAGCAGGATGGAGGTGCTGGAGGCGGGTGACATTCAGCAGATAGCAAGCACAAGGGGGCTGTTTGTGAAAAGGGAAAAATGATCAAATCACCGGACGACCAGACGGCAGGCTCATGGTTTGGCCAAAAGACGAAGCCGATTTTCTGAAGGAAGCCAGGCGGCGATTCTGCCGGGTGATCATTCCTTGCGTCTCCAAGCTAGGGTGTCAGCAGTCCTCTGGGTCTGCTGGCAGCCGACTGGCCCAAAAAATCACACGAATACCTTGGCCAAGTCCACGGTCAATCCGGTGGCGGGATCCGTGGCAATTCCAGAGTCCACAATGCGGCGGGGCTCGCCGGGTTGAAGGATCGTGATCGCCTGCAGTGCCGGATCCACGATCCAGCAGGATTTTACGCCGTGGGCGAAGTATATTTTGGATTTTCCGATCAGTTCGACTGTGCTCTGGGATGGGGAAATGATTTCAATGCAAACCAACGGTGGGATGGTGCGAAGCGACTCAGTCTCCGTAAAGTCCACTGTCTCAAAGGGATAAATGCTTAGGTCCGGAGTGTATTTGTTTCCTCCCAGGCCAATGGTCAATTCGCTGAAAATGCGGTAACCTGGCTGAGGGTAGATTTGGAAAGCCAAGCTGAGTTGCACGGCGGAATGCTGTAGCGTTGGCGTGGGTTTTCCTCGTTCGATTTCGTAATCGCTTAAGGATTCCAGCTGGGCTGTGCTCATTGCTTTAATTCATACCCTGTTGAACCCCATGGCGCAAATTGCATTTTCCGCAGGATGGAAACGTCACTTAAAGACAAAATGACGACGGCTTGGCTGTTGACTGGTCAGGGATGTTTGATCGGGATCCCCGTGAGTTCAGGCAGGAGGATATTCCGCAATCACTTCAATTTCCACCATCGCGTCCAAGGGGAGTTTGGCGACCTGCACGGTGCTGCGGGCGGGCGTGTGTTCGCCGAAGGCGGCGGCGTAGAGGGGGTTCAGGGTTGGGAAATCCGCCATGTCCTTCAGGAAGACGGTGCATTTGATGACATGGGAGGTGGTCAAGCCGGTGGCGCCAAGCAGGCCTTTGATATTGGCGAAAACCTGCTGGGCCTGGCCGGTGAAGTCGGTGGCGTCTATTTTGCCAGTGGCGGGATCGATGGGGATCTGACCGGAGGCGAAGAGAAACTGGCCGGAGCGCACGGCTTGGGAGTAGGGTCCGATGGCGGCGGGGGCTTGGGTGGTGCTGATGATTTCCATCCGCGATCATGAGCGCAGCCCGGGCCCGGTGCAACGGCTTCCCAAGCGGAAGAGCAGCACGCTCTTTTTAAGGAAAATAATGGTATTATTAATGATTCCAGCAGCATTTGGCTATGGAGGGGTGGACCGGTTCCGGCCGACTGCAGCGGGCAGCTACGCTGGAAGGCCCATGGGTGCCGGTCCTGCCCACGCCGGTATCGCCCTTCAATGAAAGCATCCTCCCCCGGACGCGGCAGTTCTACCGGCTGGCCTATCCTTGAACCGGAGGACCGGCTTCCAGCATCCGCCAATCCGCTGAGCAGCAGGATAGACGTTGATTTAGCTTGCCTTGAGGGGATCCCGATGAAATCCTGGTTCATGAACTTCTCCTGCTGCCCAACGATTTTGTTTTTTACCACCCAGGTGGCGCTGCTGCTGACCTACGCGGCCAGTGCCCAGACGCCCGCTCCTGCGGCTCCCGCTGCTTTGCCTCCACCTACGGTGACAGAGGAGTTCAAGCCCCTCTTCGATGGCAAAACCCTCACGGGCTGGACCAATCCCTACACCTATGGCAAAGCCGAAGTAGTGAATGGCGAGATCCGGCTGACTGCCGATAAAAAGTTTTTCCTCTGCACGGAAAAATCCTACGCCAACTTCATCTTCGAAGGCCAGGTGCACCTGCCCAGGGACAAGGCGAACAGTGGCTTCATGTTCCGGGCCAGAGTGAGCCCAGGCAGCGTCACCGGCTATCAGGCCGAAGTTGATGGCGATACCACCCGCATGTGGTCCGGCGGCATCTACGACGAGGGACTGCGGATGTGGTTCACCAGCCCGAAAAAAGGAGATGCCGGCTCGGAAGCCGCCTTTAAGCTCCGCGCTGCCGGAGCTTTCAAGCGCGATGAGTGGAACACCTACCGCATCACCTGCATCGGCCACAAACTCAAAATCGAGGTCAACGGCGTCACCACCACTGAAATCACAGATGACCGCGACGCCCGCGGACCGATTGGCATCCAGCACCATGGCGAAAAAGGAGCCACCTACCGCTTCCGCAACCTGAAGATCAAGGAACTGCCCTGAGAACGGGGCGCATACCCCGCAAACCGGTCTACCAGCGGCGGACCGGCCTACCGGCTTATCCGGCTGGTTTTTGGGCCATAACAATGAGGCCTTGGACAGCGGCCAGGGCTTCCTTCCGGACCGAGGTTGCCAACAGGCTGATGTTATGAAAACCCGCCGCCTGGAGGGCTTCCTCCACGCTGGCTTTTTGATGCCGGTAACGCCCGCTGGGAGCCAATTCAAAACCACCCGCAAGGGGGCCGGTGGTGGAGGAATGCTCGACCGTAAATGCCAGCCAAGCTCCCGGCTCCAGACGCGCCAGGCTGTTTTGGAACACTTTCTCCAAGGCTCCCAGATAAACAAAAGTGTCCGCCGCTACGATGAGATCGAACATTTCCGTGGCCGTTTCCAGATAGGCCCCCAGCTCGGCTGCTGCCAATTCATCGTAGAGACCACGTGCCTCCGCCAGCTCCAGCATGGGCTTGGAAAGATCCACCCCAACGAGGCGGCTGGCATGCGGTTTTAACAGGGGGCCACAGAGACCCGTGCCGCAACCCAGATCCAACACCCGGCCCGGTCCCCCGGTGAACTTGGGAAGGACCTGATCCATCAGCAATTCCGGCGCACGGTATTCGAGTGGGCCGCGCAGCAAATCGTCAAAATGGTGGGCATGAACATCAAAGGTGCCTCTGACAAAATCATCGGAAGCCCGTTCCGGAGCCGGCCGTCCGCCAAAGGCAGCCAGAAAATGGCCTGCGGCGGGATCTTCCGGCATGGTGGCCAGCCAGGTTTCCAACCAGCGCAGGGCTTCCTCCCGCTGGCCCGCGGCGAGGAGGAGAACCGCCAGGGGACGGTAGGCGGCCACCAGGGTGGCATCCCGTTGCTGGGCCGCCCGCAGCCGCTGCATGGATTCCGCATGGAAGGCCGGATAATCCGCCAAAATGAGCCCCAGCCCGAGCAGCGCCGGGGCTGCGTCCGGATCAGCCGCCAGCCACTTTTCATAAACCGCCGCCGCCTCCCGGTCCCGCTGCTGGCGCACGAGGAATTCCGCGAGCAAGCCGGACCCCACCGCCCCGCCGCCGCTGCTCTGCAAGGCCCGCAGCAGGGATTGCTCCGCTTCCTCCAGGTTTCCGGCAGCTTCCTGCAGCTCCGCCGCGTGGAGCAGGGCCCTGCTTTGAGTTTCTGCATCCACGCTGCTTCCATGGGAAGGAGCATCCTCAGTTCTGCTATCGCTGGGTTTCATGGGGAAATGCGGTCTTTTTGAAAACGCATAAAGAAGAACCGCTCTTTTCTGCAAGCTTTTTCCTGGGTGCCCGTGCCGGACAGCCTTTTTTCCCATAACAGCAGTGCGCTGGGGTTTCCCTGAATTTTCGCATTGAAAAGCCCAGCGCCTGCCCGCTCTTTACTATTGTGCAAATCCGTGCCACCCGTCTTCCCCGTATGAACAACGCTCCATCCCGTGCTTCGCAATTTTCCGCTCTCCGGTGCGCCCTGATGCTCGCCGGCAGCACCCTGCTCCTCGCATCGTCATGCAATAGCACGCCTGACTACGGTGCTGGCAATGTCTTCGTCCCCGGCCAGCCCCGCTACGGCTACGGCAGCCCAGCCACGCAATTGGGCAATAACACCTCCCGTCCGGGAAGTGGCCCGGACCGGGAGCGCCCTTCCGCAGAAGACGCCGGCAACAAGCCGCCCAACCGTAAGCCAGTCAAAATCAACCGGGATCCCAACAACACCGTGGTGGACCTGAGCCCGCCCGAAACGAAGGAAGAGAAAAAAGACCCTTCCGTCTCCTCCCCTTCGGACCCTGGCGCGGATACCACCTCCGGGGAGACAACGACAGAGGACGCAGCGCCCGTGCCCGACAAGCCGAAAGACCCACCGGCCGAAACCAAAAAGGCGGTGACCCGTGAGGATTTGCCCCTTGGCCAGCCCGTGGTCGGGAAAAAAGGCTACGTTTACAGCCCATATGCGCCTGACAAAGGACAGGTGGATGTGGTGGACATCCCCTCCGGCACCAAGGTGAAATGCCCTTATACCAACAAAACCTTCCGCGTTCCCTGAGTCCTGACAGCGGCCCAGCCGCATGGTCCGGACCGGACTCCCGCACTACTTCTGGCGCAGGCCGCCCTACGGCCTGCGCCATTTTGTTTCTTTTGCGGTTCTCTTCCCCACGATTTGAGACCAATCCCTGAAGCGCACCGCCCTGTTTTTGCCCATCAGGATCCCTTGGAGCCGCCCCCCTTCCCTCTCCATATGCCGCTCCATGCTCCCGTTCCGTGAAACTTCCCTCGCCATCTTTGGTCCCGGCCTGCTGGGCGGCTCGCTGCTGCTTGATGCCCGGGAGTTAGGCTGCCGCCAGCTCCGCGTCTGGGCCCGGCGGGAGGAATCCCTCACCGCCGTCCGGGCGCGGGGACTCGCCGATTTCGCCTCCACCGATGCCCGGGCCGTGGCGGATGGGGCGGACCTGCTGGTGCTCTGTGTTCCCGTGGGCGGCATGAAAAGCCTGGCCGAACAAATTGTCACTGCCAGCCCCGCCCCGGGAGCGCTCGTCACGGATGTCGGCAGCGTCAAAGCCGCCGTCCTCGCCGGGGCCGGAGCGGTTTGCGCGGCGGCAGGGATTCCTTTCATCGGCAGCCACCCCATGGCCGGGGCGGAAACCGCCGGACTGGAAGCCGCCCGCCGCCAACTCTATCAAGGCGCGGCCTGCATCCTGACACCGGAGCCGGACACCGCCCCGGAAGCCCTCGCCCGGCTGGAGGCCTTTTGGCAAGCCCTCGGCTGCCGCACCGCCCTGATGGATGCCGCCCGGCACGATGCCCTCGTGGCCCGCATCAGCCACCTCCCCCACCTCGCTGCCGTGGCCGCCACCCTCGCGTCCTTCCAGCCGGATCCCGCCATGGCGCAATTCGCCGCTGGCGGCCTGCGCGATACCACCCGCGTTGCCAGCGGCCCACCCGGCATGTGGCGCGAGATTTTACTGGAAAACCGCAGCGCCCTGCTCCCCGCCCTCGCGGACCTCCACCGCACCACGGGCGAACTCCTTGAAATCCTCCAGGAAGCAGACGAAGAGCGCCTGCTTGCCGTCCTCACCACCGCCCAGCAGCTCCGCGCCACCCGCTACTAACTTCCTTTCCCGGCCCGCCTCATCAGGCGCCCGCCCTCTGAAAACTGAAAACCGCTTTCCCTGCCATGTCCGAATACCGCGTCAAAAAAGCCCACCCCATCGCCACGGAAATCACCGTGCCGGGCGATAAGAGCATTTCGCACCGCTCCATCATGTTCGCCGCCCTCTCGAATGGCACCTGCGAAATCACGGGCTTCCTTCCCAGCGGCGATTGCCTCAGCACCGCCACCGCCTTCCGCTCCATGGGCGTCAAAATCGACTTCCTGAATAACGACGACAGCGTCTGGGAACCGGACGAAACCGGCCACGGCCCGCACCGCGTCATCGTCCAAGGGCGCGGACTCCAGCTTCAGGCCCCGGCCGGTCCCGTGGATTGCGGGAACTCCGGCACCACCATGCGCCTGCTCTCCGGTATCCTCGCCGGACAGGATTTTTCCACCGTCCTGACTGGGGACGAGTCCCTCAGCAAGCGCCCCATGAAGCGCGTCACCGGGCCGCTTTCCCTCATGGGAGCCACCTTCGAAGGCACCGGCCCCAAAGAAACCCCACCCCTCACCGTCCACGGCCACAGTGGTCTGAAGCCGATCACCTACACCCTGCCCATGGCCAGCGCCCAGGTGAAAAGCGCGATCCTGCTGGCCGGCCTTTACACCGAAGGCAAAACCACTGTGATCGAGCCCGAGATCACCCGGAACCACACCGAGACCATGCTCCGGCACTTCCGCGTGAAAACCGTGCGCGAAGGCATGGCCATTTCCATCTACGGCGGACAGGTCCCGGAAAGCCGCGACTTCCACGTCCCGGGCGACATCTCCAGCGCCGCCTTCTGGCTCGTCGCCGCCGCCATCCAGCCCGGCTCGGAACTCATCATCAAAGGCGTCGGCCTCAACGAAACCCGCACCGGTATTCTCAAGGTCCTCATCCGCATGGGAGCCCAGATCGCCGAGGATCTGACAACCGGAGCCGATGGCGAACCCTACGGCACCCTGACCATCCGCGGCGGTGGCCTCAAGGGCACCATCATCGAAGGCGCAGAAATCCCTAACGTCATCGACGAACTCCCCATCCTCGCCGTCGCCGCCGCCCTCGCCCATGGGAAAACCATCATCCGCGACGCCAAGGAACTGCGCGTCAAGGAAACCGACCGCATTTCCGCCGTCGTGGAAAACCTCAAGCACTTCGGCGTCGAGGTCCGCGAACTCTTCGATGGCATGGAAATTGAAGGCTCCAAGGGCGAGTCCCTCACTGCTGGCAAAGTCACCAGCTTCGGCGACCACCGCATCGCCATGGCCTTCGCCATCGCCGGCCTCTTTGCCGAAGGCGAGTCCATCATCACGGACACGGATTGCGTGAATACGTCCTATCCAGGCTTCGCTGCGCACCTCCGCCTGTTCCAATCAAGGCAAGTCAGCGGCTCCGGCCACACCCCGGTAATCGACCGCCCCCCGGGCTCCCTCTCCAAATCTCCCCACGCATGATGCCAACCTTTGTCATCGCCATCGACGGCCCCGCCGCCTCCGGGAAAAGCAGCGTCTCCAAGCTCCTCGCCCGCCGCCTCCACTGCGCCCATGTGAACAGCGGCGCCCTCTACCGCGCCGCTGCCTGGGGCATTCTGGAATCCGGAGCCGATCCCACCGACCCCGCCGCCGTCACCGCCGCCGCCCACACCCTGCAGTTGGACTGGGCCCCGGATCGTCAGGATTTCACCCTCCTCGTCAATGGTCAGGATCCCGGCCCGCATCTCCGGGATGCCGCCGTCGCCGCCAGCGTCTCCCCCGTCGCCAGCGTCCCCGCCGTCCGGGACATTATCACCGCCTTTCTCCGCCACATGGCAGAAGGCCGCAGCCTCATCATGGAAGGCCGGGACATCGGCAGCGTGGTCTTTCCGGAGACCCCATACAAATTCTACATCGACGCCAGTGAGGAAATCCGCCTCAGCCGCCGCCTCGCCCAGGGCGAGACCGACTCCCCCCTGAGCCGGGACCGGCAGGACTCCACCCGCAAGACCGCCCCTCTCAAAATCGCCGAAGACGCCCTCGTCATCGACAGCACCCACCTCAGCCTCGATGCGGTGGTGCAGCAGGCCCTCGACGGCCTGACCGCCCGTGGACTGGCTATCCCGGCGGAGTAAATGCCTCACTTCAGCCAGAGCTGGCCGGAGGCGTTCCAATCCGAGAGCAGCTCCCGGAAGCGCTGCACCGGCGGGGGATCCTGATCCTCCTGCCACACCAGCACCAGCGGCACCACGGCGGCCGGGGTGAGCGGGATAAACCGTAGCGGCGAGCCGGGCGGCACCACGGAATCCGTGACGATGCCAGGGCCAGCCCCGGCTTCCGTATAACTGAGCACCGTGCCGATCAAACTGGGCGTGTGCGCCAGCCGGGGCATGAATCCCGCCTGACGGCAGGCCGCGAGGATGGCATCGTGCAGACTGGCCCCTTCCCTTCGGGCCAGGATGACGAGGGCTTGGCCGATCAGCGATTTCCATTCCAGCGCTGGCTGTCCCGCCATGGGGTGATCCGGCCGCAGCACCACGCCCAGCCGCTCCTCCCGCAAGGTCAGGGTGCGCAGCCCCAGCGCGGTGTGGCTGGGCACCGGCCGGGTCAAACCAACACTGAGTCTGCCCCGGGCGACCATCTCCCACACCCGCTCCGGCGTCCGTTCCTCCAGGTGCACGCTGACTTGCGGAAAACGCGCCCGGTATTCATGGAGCAAGCGTCCCAGAAAAGGCTGGGTGGGCGGGCCGATGTAGCCCAGGCGCAGTTCCCCCTCCTCCCCATCCGCCGTGCGGCGCACCCGGCGCAGGGATTCCTCCCAGCCATCCAGCAATAACACCGTCTCCTGCAGCAGCACCGCCCCCGCCGGAGTGAGCGCCACGTGATGCCGGCTGCGCTCCAGCACCGCCACCCCCAGGTCCGTTTCCAGATCCTTAATGGCGCGGCTCAGGGCCGGCTGGGCGATCCGCAGCCGCTGGGCCGCCCGGGCGTAACTCAACTCCTCAGCCACAGCCTGGAAATAACGGAGATGACGCAGATCCATAACATGATCCGGCACTCAGCCGTCGCGGGATTTGATCTGATAGCGGCACTGGCGGGAGAGCAGCCACTTCACCCCGAACATGTCCGTGGTGGCCCGCAGCGCCCGGTTGCCGAACCCATACTTGCTCACCCCGCTGACCCGTGGCCGGTGGTTGACGGGCATTTCCGTGATGCGGAAGCCGCCGCCTTTGATCAGGGCCGGGATGAAGCGGTGCATGCCCCGGAAAAGGATCAGACTGTCCCGGCAGGGGCGGCGCAGGACCTTCAGCGTGCAGCCGGTGTCCCGCACGCCATCGCCGGTGAAGCGGCTCCTCACGAAATTCGCAATGCGGCTTTGCAGGCGCTTGAAGGGCGTGTCCTTCCGCTTCGCCCGGTAGCCGCAGACCAGATCATAGCCTTCCGCCAGCTTCGCCAGCATCGCCGGGATGTCCGCCGGATCATTCTGGAGATCCCCATCCAGCAGCGCGATCACCGGTGCCGTGGCGGCCATGATGCCGGCGTGCATCGCGGAGGATTGCCCCCGGTTTTCCGCAAATTCCAGCACCCGGAGGCCCGCGCCCGGCGGGATATTCGCCAGGGTGGCATCCGTGGAGCAATCATCCACCAGGATGACTTCCAGGTCTTCACCCGGCAGGGCAGCATGGATTTCCCTCACAAGAGCGGCGACGTTGCCTTCTTCATTATAAAGGGGGATGACGAGGGAGAGGGTGGGCATGGGAAAATGGAAACTGGAGCGACCGGGCCGGACAGGGAAGCGGAATCAATGCAGGGGCGGCTGGTAGCCGCGGCACACGAAAACCTTGATCCGGCGCAGCGGCAAGCCCCGCTGCAGGGTGTCAAAAATCGTCAGCGGGGCGACCTCCCGGAAGGAAAGCCGCAATGCCTCCGGGGCCTGCACGGAATCTGCCGTGGTGAAATATAACGCGGTGCGGCCTTGATAGGCGCTCTGCCCCCGGGAGCTGCCATCATACCCCGGCCAGAAATGATAATTACTCTCCGGCACCGGGCTGGCCATGATCTGCACCAGGGGATGCCGCGGCGTCGGACGCAGGATCGGCAGGTCCGCTGGCAGATAAAAATTCAGGATGGAGGCGAGGCGTTCATCCTCGGCGATCAGGAACAACCCACCCTCCGCCTGCGGGGCCGCCTCCCGGATCACCAGCGCAGCCTCCTCTGACATGGCCCGCCAGCCACGCCATTCCCGGGAGCGGTCGCTGCCGTAGGACAGCGGAACCCCGGCATGTCTCAGCAGATCCGTGTCCAGCGACAACGGCGTCAGCACCAGCGCCGGCAGCACGCAAAGCCATTGCAGATGGTTTTTAAAATGGATCTGACTGATGTGGCTTTCCCATGCCCAGGGCAGCACCAGACAGAGGGCTGGCAAAGCCGGAGCCAGCCACGCCGCCCGCGCCCCGGCCCCGAAACTGAACACCAGGGCACAGGCCAGCGGCGGCACGCTGAACGCCACCATCAGGCGCGCAGCGTCACTCAGCCGGAACTCCTTCACCGCCCGCCCCAGGGCCCAAACCATCGCCACCAGCAGCACCGGGCTGATCAAGGCCAGCCATTGCCCGAGCAATTCCACCGGAGCCAGCCCATGGATCCGGCCTTCCGGCTGGAGCCAACGGTCGCGCCATTGATAAAAGCCAGCCATCGCGTGGTGACGGTTCCATTCCATCAGCGGCCAGCAAAAAACCGCAAAATCCGCCAGCATCAGCCACGGTCCCGGCCGCAGCAAAAACCCCCGCCACCGCCGCGACCCCACCAGCAGCACCATCGTGCCCACAATCCCCCAGACGGCCCCATACCAGCACAAAAAACCAGCCCCGAACAACATTCCCGCCAGCGGCCAATGCCAGTCCCACGGCGAGGCCCGCCGCAGCCCCCGCCACACCGCCACCATGCCCGCGATCAGGAAAAACACCCCCGGCGTCTCGGGCCGCATCTGGATCGCCGCCAGATTCACCATCGGATTCAAGTTGAAAATGGCTACAGACCAACCCGCACATTTTTCCCCCGTCAGCGAGCGCGCCAGGCGGTAAATCATCCAGCTGCCCGCCGCCACCAGCACCGGGGCAAAAAACCGCACCCCGAGCGCCGTCTCGCCCAGAACCGCCCGGCTGATCCCGGCAAACCACGACGTAAAATGCCCCCCATCCATCCCCGCCAAACTGGGATGCCGCAGCGTCTCCACCAACTGCGCCTCCGCCGGGCTCAAGTCATGCAGGCCAGCCATGACCCAGCGCAGGACCGTCAGAACAGTCAGGCTTTGGATCAGCAGGCGTTGCGTATAATTTAGCTCCATGGACGCGGCTTGCCCTCCGGAACTACCCGGATGCGAATTCCCGTTCTATCATGCTCCTTCCAGGCAACAAGGGGGAAACCACCCCGCACCACAAAGTTGATCCGCTGAAAACCGGCGACTTTGAGGTTGGCGGCCATTTTCTCCGCAAGTTTAATTTACTCCGGGATTGCGAAACCGCATTTCCCGACTAGTGAATCGCCCCCCGGCTGGAACCCCCGCCCCCTAACTAGAAGCACTTATCCCACATGAAGGACCTCAGCAAATACCGCAACATCGGCATTTTCGCCCACGTTGACGCAGGCAAAACGACCACCACCGAACGTATCCTCAAGCTCACCGGCAAGATTCACAAAATCGGTGAAGTGCATGACGGTGCCTCCACCATGGACTTCATGGAACAGGAAGCCGAGCGCGGCATCACCATCCAGTCCGCCGCCACCACCTGCTTCTGGAAAGGCTACCAGTTCAACGTCATCGACACCCCCGGCCACGTGGACTTCACCATCGAAGTTTACCGTTCCCTCAAGGTCCTCGACGGCGGCGTCGGCGTCTTCTGCGGCTCCGGCGGCGTGGAGCCCCAGTCCGAAACCAACTGGCGCTACGCCAACGACTCCAAGGTTTCCCGCGTCATTTATGTGAACAAGCTGGACCGCACCGGTGCCGATTTCTATCGCGTCGTCGCCCAGGTCAAAAAGATCCTCGGAGCCCTCCCGCTCGTCATGGTCCTCCCCATCGGCATTGAAGGTGACTTCAAAGGCGTGGTCGACCTCCTCACCATGAAGGCGCACGTTTGGGACGAATCCGGCCAGCCCGAAAACTTCACCATTGAGGAAATCCCCGCCGACATGGTGGAGAAAGCCAAGGAATACCGCGCCGCCCTCATCGACATTGCCGTCGAGCAGGACGACGCCGCCATGGAAAAATACCTCGAAGGCGTGGAGCCTGACATCGAGACCCTCAAGAAGTGCATCCGCAAGGGCACCATCGATCTCGTCTTCTTCCCCACCTACTGCGGTTCCTCCTTCAAAAACAAAGGCCTCCAACTCGTGCTCGATGCCGTGGTGGATTACCTCCCGTCCCCGACCGACGTGCGCCCCCTTCCCGAAGTGGACGCCGAAGGCAACGAAACCGGCAAGTTCGCCATCATCGATCCGACCGCCCCCTTCCGCGGCCTCGCGTTCAAGATCATGGACGACAAGTTCGGTGCCCTCACCTTCACCCGTATTTATTCCGGCACCATCAAAAAGGGCGATACCGTCCTCAATTCCTTCACCGGAAAGACCGAGCGCATCAGCCGCATGGTCGAAATGCACGCCGACGACCGCAAGGAAATCGACTCCGCTCAAGCCGGTGACATCGTTGCCATCGTGGGTTTGAAAAACGTGCAGACCGGCCACACCCTCTGTGACGAGAAAAACCCGGCCACCTTGGAGCCGATGGTCTTCCCTGATCCCGTGATCTCCATCGCCGTCGCGCCCAAGGACAAGGCCAACGCCGAAAAGCTGGCCAACGCCATTGGCAAGATGATCCAGGAAGATCCTTCCTTCCGCGTCGAAACCGACGAGGAAACCAAGGAGATGATCCTCAAGGGCATGGGCGAACTTCACCTCGACATCAAAATCGACATCCTGAAGCGCACCCACAAGGTGGAAGTGATCGTCGGTGCCCCGCAGGTCGCCTACCGCGAAACCATCACTAAGGAAATCAGCGAAGGATACACCCACAAAAAGCAATCCGGGGGGTCTGGCCAATTCGCCAAAATCGACTACCGTATCGAGCCCGGTGAGGCCGGCACCGGTTTTATCTTTGAGTCTAAAATCGTCGGCGGCAACGTGCCCAAGGAATACATTCCCGCCGTCGAAAAAGGCTTCAAATCCATGGTCAGCAAAGGCCCGCTCGCCGGCTACCCCTGCTTGGATTTCAAGGTCACCCTTCTGGATGGTGGATTCCACGCCGTGGACTCCAGCGCCCTCGCCTTCGAAATCGCGTCCAAAGCCGCCTACCGCCAATCCATGCCGAAAGCCGGTCCGCAGATCCTCGAGCCCATCATGAAACTCGACGTCTTCGCCCCCGAAGAAAAAGTCGGCGACGTCATCGGCGACCTCAACCGCCGGCGCGGCGTCATCCAAGGCCAGGAAGGCACCCCCGGCGGCATCCGCGTCAAAGCCGAGGCCCCCCTCAGCGCCATGTTTGGCTACATCGGCGACCTGCGCACCATGACCTCCGGCCGCGGCCAGTTCTCCATGGAATTCAGCCACTACGCCCCCTGCCCGAAAAACGTCAGCGACGACGTCATCGCCAAGGCCAAAGCCAAGGAAGAAGCCCTCCGCGCCGCGAAGTAATCCGGCTCGCCGGGTGCTACATTCAAATCAGGAAACCCCGCTGTCCTCACAAAGGCAGCGGGGTTATGTTTTTCCAGAGAATCAATTCAGAAAGTATTCAAAGTTTGAAACCACTTGGACCACTTGCGTCGAATGTAGCGTTTGTAGCGAATTTGACTTGAGAAAGCGCCACGTCGAGGTGAGGCTCGCTGTAGCCAGCCTCACCTCGACGTGGCGGTATTCACGTATCCAGACCCAGGATGTAAAAGTCGGGACCCACTCTCATGCTCACCACCCGCACCAATCGACTCGACCCTTCGCTGATTCCCTCGGACCAATTGGCAAAAATGGCGCAGCTATTCGCCCGGCCAGACCACATTCTGCTCACGGACAGCCAAGGGAATCAGACTGAAATTCCCGAGGTGCTTTTCCAGCATTTTGCCCGGATCGTGCACCTGATGTCGGAGAACAAAGCCATTGTAATGATGCCCGAGGAGGAGGCTTTTACGACGCAGGCGGCCGCTAATTATCTGGGTATGTCGCGTCAGTTTTTCGTCGGATTGCTGGAGAAAGGGGAAATTCCCTTCCACCGCGTCGGCACGCACCGCCGGATCACGTTTAAGGATCTGCTGGCCTACGAGAAGAAGCGGGATAAGACACGCCGGGCAGCCATGAGTGACCTGACGGATGAAGTGCTAAAGGCTGACCTCTATTTACCGGATGCCGATCCCCCCGCCACGCCATGAGAGCAGATTTCAAGGTCGTGCTGGATGCCTGCGTTCTGGCCAACTATGCCGTGGCCAATCTGCTGCTGGCTCTGGCCGAAAAGCCACGGCTTTATTTGCCGGTGTGGAGCGAGGAAATTTTGAGTGAGACCCGGCGGACGCAGGTGGGGAAATTGAAGTGGAACCTCGAGATTGCGGATAGTTTTCAAGCCGCGTTGCGCCACGCTTTTCCAGAGGCGATGACCTGCGGCTTTGATCATCACATCCATGAATGCGCCAATGAGGCCAAGGACAGACACGTGCTGGCCTGCGCCATTCAAAGCAAGGCGGAGGTGATTCTGACGTTCAACCTCAAAGACTTCCCCAAGGAAACGCTGTCTCCGTGGGGTGTTACCGTCGAACACCCCCAGGACTATCTGACGATGCTTTTCCGCTTGGAACCATTGCAGGTCATGCGCCATTTGGGAGGTATTGCCAGCAAGCGGGGTTGCACGCTTGAAGACCATCTGATTGATCTTGGGCGTTTCCTCCCCGCGTTTTCCGCCAAAGTGCTGGAAGAACTGGAAGCCTAACCGCGAGTCACGACGCGGCGTCATCCAAGGCCAGGAAGGCACCCCCGGCGGCATCCGCGTCAAGGCCGAGGCCCCCCTCAGCGCCATGTTCGGCTACATCGGCGACCTCCGCACCATGACCTCCGGCCGCGGCCAATTCTCCATGGAATTCAGCCACTACGCCCCCTGCCCGAAAAACGTCTCCGACGACGTCATCGCCAAGGCCAAAGCCAAGGAAGAAGCCCTCCGCGCCGCGAAGTAATCCGGCTCGCCGGGTGCTACATTCAACCTGGAAAAGATTATAGAGTTTGAACAGAAGGTCACAAAGGGCAGGAAGTAAGGGACTTACGTAGTAATCGTCCTTGAAAACCGTTCACCCTCTGGAGGAGTCCGCCCAGGTCTGGAACTCGTTCTGTTTGTGGCCTTTGTGCCCTTCTGTTCAAATTCATTCCGGTTTTTAGCAAAGAACCGGCGTTGCCGCTGGGGACGGGGAGTAACTCTGTTGCACGGCGTGACCTCCGGCACGATACCACGCGTGTCCTTGCGCCGGAGTGTAGGCCGCCAAACCAATGGTGAGACCGGACTCAACCCCGGTCATTCCGT
>CAMDJM010000057.1 GCA_945900785.1 Akkermansia muciniphila | reverse complement strand
TCACTCCGGAAGACGTGCTGCGTCAGATGGATCAGCGTCATCGAAAACGGCAGGCCTCCATCGACTCCGCCTACACCAGGCAAGCTCCTTGGGAGGAGCCACCGGAGGAAATGCGCTGACCGTTATGGTATTTACCAAAGCAGAACTACCGTGAATGGGCCAATGCCGAAGGCGGCCTGCAAGGTCCCGCCCGCCAGCCCTTGGCCTCGCCTTTTGCGGATTCCGCCAATCTCCTCAAGTTCGGCTTCAACCTCCACCCCACCACCAGCGATCAACGGATCCTCGCCGGCGAAAATGCCGGCCTGCCCTCCGTCACCCGTGACCCCGCCGGCCGCCTCGTGCTCGAATTCATCCGCCGCCGTGCCATCACGCCTCCCCATCTAAGCTACGAGATCACCACGGGATCCGACCTTGACACACTCACCCCCCTCAGCCTCAACAACGCCCTCATCACCCCGATTGATGCCACCTGGGAGCGCGTCCTCGTCACCGACCCCATCCTCACCCCAAGACGGTTTGGCCGGGTGCTGGTGAATCAAAACTGACCCATCGGCCCACCCATCCACCGGTCACCGGTTTTGAGCCGTTCGCGGACGAAGGCGTATAGCGTATTGACCCCCGCCCGCATCTCGTTTGGGAGAACCAATAAAAAGCCGCAGGCCCTTTTTGGGGCACTGCGGCTTTTGGATGGTTGAGACGGCCGGACCGGAGATCCGGGCTCCCTTGAATTACAGGCCAGCGAGGAAGCTGTCTGCTTCGTCCTCGATGCTGTCGAGACCGGAGTCGGTGGTGGTTTCGCCTGCTTCCTTGACGCGCATGTCGCGGTTCCGGAGGAACCCGGTGCCGGCGGGGATGAGGTGACCCATGATGACGTTTTCCTTAAAACCGCGCAGCCAGTCGGCCTTGCCCAATGTAGCGGCATCCGTGAGGACGCGGGTGGTGTCCTGGAAGGAGGCGGCGGAAATGAAGGAGTCGGTCTCGAGGGAGGCCTTGGTGATGCCGAGGAGGATGGGCTCGGCTTCGGAAGGTTTACCCCCTTGCTCAAGAATTTTCTCGTTGGCTTCTTCAAAGGCGATGCGCTCGACCTGGTCGCCCCAGAGGAACTCGGTGTCGCCAGGATCGGTGATCTTCACTTTGCGCAGCATCTGACGGATGATGATCTCGATGTGCTTGTCGTTGATTTCAACGCCCTGCAGACGGTAAACTTCCTGAACTTCGTTGACCAGGTGTTCCTGCAGCATGTGAGGGCCGAGGATATCGAGGATTTCGTGAGGAACGACGGGACCTTCGGTGAGCTGGTCGCCTTTTTTGACGCGGTCGCCTTCGAAGGCGATGATGTGTTTGCCGCGGGGGACGAGATGTTCTTCCTCGTCTCCGGATTCCTCATCGCGGACGATGACCTTGCGCTTGCCACGGACCATGCCGCCGATGGCGACGACGCCGTCGATCTTGGCGATTTCGGCGTGATCCTTGGGTTTCCGGGCTTCGAAGAGTTCGGCAACGCGGGGGAGACCACCAGTGATGTCCTTCGCTTTGCTGACCTTACGGGGCGTTTTGGCGAGGGTGGTGCCGGCGGTGACTTTGTCGCCTTTCTTGACGGAAAGGAAGGCACCCGCTGGGATGGAATAGCTGGCGATGACTTCCTTGGTCTTCGGATCGACGATGGCGATCTGCGGGTGGAGGTCTTCCTTGTGCTCGAGGACGATGGCCCCTTCGCTGCCTTTTTCGCCGCCTTTGCCGAGGGTGATGCCCTGGATCATGTCGCGGAAGTCGATGACGCCTTCGCGTTCGGTGATGACGGGGACGGAGTGCGGTTCCCAAGTGACGAGGGTCTCACCTTTCTTGATGGTGGCGCCTTCGGCTTTGAAGATGACGGCTCCGACCACCAGCTTGTGGCCTTCCAGTTCGAGACCGGTTTCGTCGTGGACGGAAACGGTGCCGTTCTTGGTGAGAACGATGTGGGTGCCATCGGTGCTGAGAACGGCCTTGAGGTCGTTGTAGCGGACGGTCCCGGCGTTTTTGACTTTGACGATGGGCTGCTTGAAGCTCACGCCGGCGACCCCACCGACGTGGAAGGTTCGCATGGTGAGCTGGGTGCCGGGTTCACCGATGGACTGGGCGGCGACGATGCCGACGGCTTCACCGATCTTGACTTCGAAGCCGGTGCCGAGGTGCAAGCCGTAGCAAAGCACGCAGCAGCCGCGCTTGCTGGCGCAAGTGAGGACGGAGCGGATCTTGAGCTGCTCGACCCCGATTTTCATGAGGGAGTCGGCTTGTTTTTCGGTGATGATTTCGTTGGCCTTGACGATGTATTGCTGGGTGATCGGGTCCTTGATGGACTCGCAACTGGCGCGGCCGTAGATTCGGGTCTTGAGGTCGACGACTTCTTCGTCCCCTTCGTAGAGGGAACCGACGGTGATGCCGTTGGTGGTGCCACAGTCGTGTTCGAAGACGATGACATCCTGAGCCACATCGACCAGCTTGCGGGTCATGTAGCCGGAGTCAGCGGTCTTGAGCGCGGTGTCGGACAGACCCTTACGGGCACCGTGGGTGGAGATGAAGTATTCCAACACGGAGAGACCTTCGCGGAAGTTCGCGGTGATCGGGCGTTCGATAATCTCGCCGGAGGGCTTGGCCATCAGGCCACGCATGCCGCCGAGCTGTTTGATCTGCTGCTTGTTACCACGGGCCCCGGAGTCCACCATCATGAAGAGCGGGTTGGCGTTCTTCTTCCCTTCGTTGAATTCGAGGGTGCGGAACAGGCTCTGCTGGATGTGGTCGCCGGCCTGGGTCCACAAGTCGATGATCATGTTGTGGCGCTCGCGGTCGGTGATGACGCCCCGCTTATATTGCTTGTCGAGTTCGTCAAGGCGCAGGTAGGCTTTCTCCAGCTCGCCTTTCTTCTCCACGGGGATAACCATGTCGGTGATCCCGATGGAACAACCGGATTGGGTTGCGGCCTTGAAGCCGAGTTCCTTGAGGCGGTCGAGGGCATAGACAGTCTCCTGGTGGCCGGCGGTCTGCCAGCAGCGCCAGATGATGTCGGAGAGCTGTTTTTTGCCGACGTTTTTGTTCACGAAGCCCATGGCGGGTGGCCAGATTTCGTTGAAGCGGACGCGGCCCGGGGTAGTCTCGATGACGGTGTCCGTGGGGTTGCCGAAGATGGTAGTCTTGCCTCGGTCGGGGTTCTTGAAACGGATGGACTGGTGGATTTCGACCGCGCCATCGTAGAGGGCGGCTTCGATTTCCGAGATGGTTTCAAACAGGGGCTTGCGGGCTTCGACTTCACCTTTGGCCAGCGGGATATTGCGGGTCTGGGTGAGGAAGTAGGCGCCGAGCGTAATGTCCTGGGAGGGCGTGGTGACGGGCTTGCCGCTGGAAGGCGAGAAGATGTTATTGGTCGCCAGCATGAGGAGGCGGGCCTCCATCTGAGCTTCCACGGAGAGCGGGACGTGCACAGCCATCTGGTCACCGTCAAAGTCAGCATTGTAAGCGGTGCAGACGAGGGGGTGAACGCGGATGGCTTCCCCTTCGATCAACACGGGCTCGAAAGCTTGGATGGAGAGACGGTGGAGGGTCGGCGCACGGTTGAGGAGGACGGGGTGACCTTTGGTGACTTCTTCGAGGATGTCCCACACCTCGGGCGTGCGGCGCTCGATCATCTTCTTGGCGGAGCGCACGGTGTGCACATAACCAAGTTCCTTCAGGCGGCGGATGATGAAGGGCTCGAAGAGAACGAGAGCCATCTTCTTGGGAAGACCGCACTGGTTCAGCTTCAGTTCAGGCCCGATCACAATAACAGAACGGCCGGAGTAGTCGACGCGTTTGCCGAGGAGGTTTTGACGGAAGCGGCCCCCCTTGCCTTTGAGCATGTCGCTGAGGGATTTGAGCGGGCGGTTGCCGGCGCCGGTGACGGCACGGCCGTGGCGGCCGTTGTCGAAGAGAGCATCCACGGCTTCCTGCAGCATGCGCTTCTCATTGCGGATGATGACGTCCGGGGTCTTGAGGAGGAGGAGGTTGCGGAGACGGTTGTTCCGGTTAATGACGCGACGGTAGAGGTCGTTCAAGTCGGAGGTGGCGAAGCGGCCACCTTCGAGCGGGACGAGGGGGCGCAGGTCCGGAGGAATGACGGGCAGGACGCGCATGACCATCCACTCGGGACGGCTGTGGCTGCTGAGGAAACCTTGGGAGAGCTTCAGGCGCTTGGCCAGTTTTTTGCGGGTCTGCTTGGACTTGGTCTTCGTCATCGCTTCCTGCAACTCGACGATGGATACCTGCAGGTTGATGCCAGAGAGGAGTTCTTCGACGGCTTCGGCTCCCATGGAGGCGCGGAAGGCGTCTTCACCGTATTGTTCTTCGGCTTCACGGAACTCGACTTCAGTGAGAAGCTGGGCCTTGGTTAGTGGGGTGTTCTTGGGATCGACGACGACGTAATCTTCATAATAAATGACGCGCTCCAACTGACGGGCGGTCATGTCGAGGGCCAGTCCGAGACGGCTGGGCATACATTTGTAGAACCAGATGTGGCTGACAGGGACGGCGAGTTCGATGTGGCCCATGCGCTCGCGGCGGACGCGGCTCAGGGTGACTTCGACGCCGCAACGGTCACAGACGACGCCCTTGTGCTTGATGCGCTTATATTTGCCGCAGGAGCATTCCCAGTCGCGGGTGGGCCCGAAGATGCGCTCGCAGAAGAGACCGCCTTTTTCAGGTTTGAAGGTGCGGTAGTTGATGGTTTCAGGGTTCTTCACTTCACCACGGCTCCAGCTTTGGATGGTGGGGGAAGAAGCGACGGTGATCGCCACGTGGTCGAAGCCTTGGGGACGGGCATCGCCGCCGAACAGTTCGCGGAGTTGGGTTTCAACGCTCATAGGAAAGGTATGTGGGGAGTGAAATGATGGGAAAAAGGAGTCAAGCGGCGGACTTGTCAGGGAAGTCCGCCGCCCGGAAGGGTTTAGGCACTGAGGGCGCTGATGCCGCCGCCGTCTGGACCGGCTTTGGAGTTGGCAACTTTGACGTCGAGGCCGAGGGATTGCATTTCCTTGATAAGCACGTTGAAGGACTCAGGCGTGCCGGCTTCAAGATTGTTATCACCTTTGACGATGCTTTCGTAGATGCGGGTGCGTCCGGCCACGTCATCGGATTTGACGGTGAGGAGTTCCTGCAGGGTGTAAGCGGCACCGTAAGCTTCGAGAGCCCACACTTCCATTTCCCCGAAGCGCTGGCCACCGTATTGGGCCTTGCCGCCGAGAGGCTGCTGGGTGACGAGGCTGTAGGGGCCGACCGCACGGGCGTGGATCTTGTCAGCGACCAAGTGGTTCAGCTTCATCATGTAGATGATGCCGACAACGACGTCCTGGTGGAAGGGCTCGCCGGTGCGTCCGTCGAAGAGGGAGGACTTGCCGTTCAGGCCGATCCAGCTCATCGCCGTCGTGGTCTTGGCTTCCTTCAGGTAACCCATGATTTTCTCCTCGGGAATACCGTCAAACACCGGGGTGGCGACCTTGAAACCCAAGGCGCGGGCGGCGACTCCAAGGTGGGTTTCCAACACCTGACCGACGTTCATGCGGCTAGGCACGCCGAGCGGGTTGAGGACGATATCAACCGGGGTGCCGTCTTCGAGGAAGGGCATGTCTTCTTCGGGAACGATCTTGGCGACAACGCCTTTGTTCCCGTGGCGGCCGGCCATTTTGTCCCCGACGGAGAGTTTCCGCTTGGAGGCAATGTAGACTTTCACCTGCTTGACGATGCCATTGTCAGGTTCGTCACCGGCTTCCACCTTGTCGAGAGCGCCTTCACGTTCTTCTTCGAGTTCGACAAACTTCTGCTCGAAGGTGCCGATGATATCGAAGATTTTATTGCGGACGGGGCTCGGGTCGATGTCGATGTGATCGTGGGCTTCGGCGACGCGGGCGAGAAGGGCCTTGGTGATTTTCTTGTTTGCGGGAACGAGGATTTCACCGGTCTGGGCATTGACGACGTCGAGCGGAATTTTTTCGCCGAGGAGGATGTCAGCCAGTTTATCAGTGAGGAGTTCAACCAGCTCGTTGTGCTTGGTTTTGAATTCTTCTTCGATGACCTTGGCTTGCTTGCGGCTTTCGGCGGCGCTGACTTTTTCCTTGGCGTTGTCCTTGCGGCTGGAGACGCGGACATCCATGACGATGCCGGTGCAGCCGGAGGGGACGCGTAGGGAAGTGTCTTTAACGTCGGCAGCCTTTTCACCGAAGATGGCGCGCAGGAGGCGTTCTTCAGGGGCGAGTTCGGTTTCGGATTTCGGAGTGATTTTGCCGACGAGAATATCGCCAGGCTTCACTTCGGCTCCGATGCGGACCACGCCATCGGCGCTGAGATTGCGGAGGGCTTCCTCACCGACGTTCGGGATGTCCCGGGTGATTTCTTCCGGACCTAGTTTGGTGTCGCGGGCACCGACTTCGAATTCCTCAATGTGAATGGAGGTGTAGATGTCTTCTTTGACGACCTTTTGGGAGATTGTGATCGCATCCTCGAAGTTATAGCCATTCCAGGACATGAACGCCACGAGGACGTTGCGGCCGAGGGCGAGTTCGCCCTTATCGGTGCAAGGTCCGTCTGCGAGGACGTCGCCGGGTTTCACCACATCGCCACGGCGGACGAGAGGCTTCTGGTTCATACAAGTGCCGGCGTTGGAGCGCATGAACTTGCGGAGCGGAAGGGAAAAGACGCCTTTGTCAGGATGGTGCTTGACGCAGAAAGGATCGGCGAGGAACTCGGCATCAGTGCAGGGCAGCTTGCCGTCCTTGGTGATAATGATCACTTCGGCGGTGGCAGCGGCGACTTTGCCTTTGCAGTCCTTTTCAGCGGTGATGACCGCGCGGGAGTCGCGGGCGGCTTTGGCTTCGAGGCCGGTGCCGATGAGCGGGGCTTCCGTGATGAGAAGCGGCACGCCCTGGCGCTGCATGTTGGAACCCATGAGCGCGCGGTTGGCGTCATCGTGCTCGAGGAAGGGAATCAGGCCGGCGGCGATGGAAATCATCTGCTTCGGCGAGACGTCCATGAAGGTGGCCGTGGTGGGCTCGACTTCGAGGTAGTCCCCGCGGAAGCGGACCGAGATTTTCTTGTGAACGAAGGAACCGTCAGGATTCAGGGGGTTGTTGGCCTGGGCGAGGGCGTGGGTTTCTTCCTGGTCAGCGGTGAGATACTCGATTTTGTCGAGGACCATACCGTTGACGATCTTGCGGTAGGGGGTCTCGATGAAGCCGAAATCGTTGATCCGGGCGAAGGTGGACATCGAGTTGATCAGACCGATGTTCGGACCTTCCGGGGTCTCAATCGGGCAGATACGACCGTAGTGGGAGGGGTGAACGTCGCGGACTTCGAAGCCGGCGCGGTCGCGGTTCAGACCGCCTGGCCCGAGGGCGGAGAGGCGGCGTTTGTGGGTCAGTTCGGCCAATGGATTGGTTTGGTCCATGAACTGGGAGAGCTGGGACCGGCCGAAGAAGTCGCGCACCACGGCGGAAAGCGCCTTGGGGTTGATGAGCTTCTGGGGGGTCATGCCTTCGAGGTTCACATCGAAAAGAGTCATGCGCTCTTTCACCAGACGCTCGGTGCGGGCGAGGCCCACACGGCACTGGTTGGAGAGGAGTTCGCCCACGGCCCGGACGCGGCGGCTGCCAAGGTGATCAATGTCATCCAGGATACCTTCCCCCTGACGGAGTTTCAGGAGGTAGCGGATGGAGGAAACGAAGTCGGAAGGAAGCAGCACACGCTCATCTTCATTGGCCTTCAGGTTCAACTTTTGGTTGATCTTGTAGCGGCCGACGCGGGTGAGGTCGTATTTCTTGGGGTCGAAGAAAAGGCGCTTCAGAAGGGCCCGGGCGTTGGGCACGGTGGGCGGATCGCCAGGGCGCAGACGGCGGTAGATGTCCTTGAGGGCTTCTTCCTCGTCCTTGGCCGGGTCCTTTTTAAGGGACTTCAGGAGCAAGTCATCCGCAGAAACGGTGATGACCTTGGCGGTTTTTTGGCCGAGGGCCATCAGGGCGGAAATAATGCCGGGCGTGAGCGGCTCGTAGGCCTTGGCGACCACGGTGTCGTTGTCCACAACATCGCTGAAAAGCACCTTGGAGCTGAGCTCGGCTTCGTCGAGGGAGGCCTTCAGCTTGAGGTCTTCGATGTTGTAGAATTGCTTGATGATGTCCTCGTCCTTGCCATAACCGATGGCGCGGAGGAAGGTGGTGGCGAGGAACTTGCGGCGGCGGCGGCGGCGGTCGAGGTAGACATAGAGCAAGTCGTTCGTATCGAACTGGACTTCGAGCCATGAGCCACGGTCAGGGATGATGCGGAAGCCGTGAAGCTGCTTGCCATTGAGGTGCAGGTTCATTTCAAAACAAATCCCGGGGGAACGGTGGAGCTGGGAAACGACAACACGCTCGGCACCGTTGATGGCGAAGGTGCCACGGTCGGTCATGAGGGGCAATTCGCCCATATAAACACGTTCTTCCTTGGTGCCGGTCTCGTCCTTCAGGGTGAAGGTGACATAAAGGGGAGCAGAGTAGGTTTCACCGTCGCGTTGGGCCTGGTGGGCGCTTAGCTTTGGTTCACCAACTTCGTAGTGGGCAAAATCGAGGACGACTTTATTGTCGTAACTTTCGATGGGGAAAACTTCCTTGAAGACCGACTGCAGGCCGATGATGGTCCGCTTGTGGGCGGGAGTTTCCTTTTGGAGGAACTCGCGATAGGAATTGAGCTGGACCTCGATAAGATTCGGGGGCTCGAGCACTTCCTTGATCTTGCCAAATTGGAGACGGTCTGACATGGTGGCTGGGTGGGACTATGGGTTGAACGTGGAAACCGCGTGAAGCGATGCGGCTGGGGGAAAGATTAAAACGGGTGATTCGCCTGAAAACGCGAAGAAGTATGAGGTTCCGCCCCCGGGAATTTTGGGGAGAGGCGGAACGCCATACTTGCTAAACTTTTAAGATAGGAGTCGGGATGTGGACTGGTTCAAATGCGGGCTGGGTCTGGGAGAAGCTGGCCTGCTTCGGGTTGAGTTCGGGTGAAGCTACTGAAAAGAACTGGCGGGCGTGGACTGCCGGAATGAGGAAGGAACGGCAGGGAGCGGGGAGATCCGGTGCCCCGGAGGGCCGGGGCACCGGAAAAAGGAAGGAATTATTTGATTTCGACCTTGGCTCCGGCGGATTCGATCTTCTTCTTGATCTCTTCGGCTTCGGCTTTGGGGATGCCGCTCTTGAGCACCTTGGGGGCGCCTTCGACGAGGGCCTTGGCTTCGGCGAGGCCGAGGCCGGAGATGGCTCCGCGGACTTCCTTAATGACGGCGATCTTGTTCGGGCCGCCTTCAGTCAGGACGACATCGAACTCGGTCTGTTCTTCTTTTGCTTCAGCAACGACTGGGCCACCACCACCACCGGAAGGAGCGGCGGCGCTGACGCCCCACTTTTCTTCGAGGGTTTTGACGAGTTCGGAGGCTTCGAGGATGGTGAGAGCGCTGAGGCTTTCAACGATTTTTGCTAGGTCTGCCATATGCTTGGTTCAGTGTCGCCGGTTTCCGGAGCCCCGGAGAATATTGAGATGGACAGCCGTCCATCCGGCAAGGAACTGAGGTTTTGGTTTTTATTTACGTTTGGTTTTTGGGAGAATGCCCCGGGGGAAACCGGAGCAAAAGGGATTACGCTTCAGGAGCCGCTTCAGCCGCAGGGGCTTCAGTGGCGGCTTCGGCAGCAGGCGCTTCTTGAGCCGCAGGAGCGGGGGAACCTTCGGCATCTTTTTCGGCCTTGGCACGGATGGCGCGGGCGATGGAGGAGCCGGGGGCGTTGAGAACGCCGAGGAGGGTGGCGAGGAGGTCTTCGCGGCTTCCGACGTCGGCGAGGGACTCGACCTTGTCAGGAGTGAGGAGAGTGCCATCCAGCACGGCGCTCTTGATGCCGGGCTTTTTGGTTTCGGTGCGGAACTTCTTCACGACCTGGGCGGCCTTGCAGACGTCTTCTTCACCGAAGACAATGGCGGTCTGGCCTTTCAGGTCGGCGTTCAGCTCAACGGGGAAGCCACGGTCGGAACCGGCGGCTTTGACGTAACTGTTCTTGGTGACGTGGAGGTTCGAGCCGACGTTGCGGAGGCGTTTCCGGATTTCGTTGAACTGGGGCACTGTCATGCCGGTGTAGTCCACGAGGAGAACGTAAGGGGATTTGTTGATGCGCGTCAGCAGCTGGTCAACGATGACTTTTTTGTCAGGATTCATAGCAAAAGGATTTCCGTGCAGGGTTCAGGGTGGGTGCTTAGAGCTTGACGTATTTCGAAGTCTCAATGGACACGGAAGGAGTCATGGTGGCAGTGACGGAAATCGTCTCAATGTAGCGGCCTTTCGCGGTGGCGGGTTTGGCGCGCTGGACGGCTTCGATCACGGCGATGGCGTTTTCGGCGAGTTGGCTCACTTCGAAGGCGATTTTACCAACGGGGACGGAAATGTTCCCGTTTTTGTCGAGCTTGAAGTCAACGCGACCGGCCTTGACAGCTTTGACAGCGCCGGCGGTGTCGTCGGTGACGGTGCCGGTTTTCGGGTTGGGCATCAAGCCACGGGGTCCGAGCTGGCGGCCGAGTTTGCGGACTTCGGTCATCGCATCAGGAGTGGCCACGGCGACGTCGAACTCAAGGAAGCCTCCTTGGATTTTCTGGATCATGTCCTCGTAACCGACGTATTCGGCGCCGGCATCACGGGCGGCCTGAGCGGCGGCTCCTTGAGCGAAGACGAGCACGGTCACCTTTTTACCAGTCCCGTGGGGGAGGGCGCAGGTGTTACGGATCATTTGGTCCCCCTTCTTCGGGTCAACCCCCATGTGCATCGAAATGGTCACGGATTGATTGAACTTGGGAGCTGGGAGCTTTTTGAGAAGCTCCATGGCTTCTTCAAAGGCGTAGGACTTGGTGGAGTCCACCATTTTTTTGGCGGAGACGTATCGTTTGGAGCGTGTAGCGGGCATGGTCGGATGCAGTGCGTGCGGGGGAAGGGGGTGGAGTTACCGGCTATTGGTTATAGTTATCAGGCTGGTGCCTTGTGACTGATTTCCAACGGGGCGGCTCTTTTTTCTTCTTTTCCCTCCTGCGGTGGTTGGTGGTTTGATGATCCAGACTGGTCACCGGCTACGGGAACTCCCCGTAACTAATAACCAATAATGGAAAACTTTTATTACAGCGCTTCGACTTCGATCCCCATCTGGCGGGCAGTGCCGGCGATGATGCGGTAGCCGGCTTCCGGGCTGTTGGCGTTGAGGTCGGGCATTTTCTGCTTCACGACGGCTTCCACCTGGGCGCGGGTGAGTTTGGCGACTTTTTCCTTGTGGGGAATCTTGGAACCGGAAGCGATCCCGGCGGCCTTTTTAAGGAGGTTGCTGGCGGGAGGCTGCTTGGTGACGAAGGTGAAAGATTTGTCCTTATAAACGGTGATAACGACTGGGAGAATGTCACCGGCAGCTTTTTGGGTCTGCGCGTTGAATTCCTTACAGAACATCATGATGTTCACCCCGGCCTGACCAAGGGCAGGACCGACGGGAGGAGCGGGATTGGCGGCACCAGCGGGGATCTGGAGCTTGATGGTTTTGATGATTTCTTTGGCCATGACAGTAGGAAATGTGGGTGTTTAAAATGGGGATGGGGGAAAGGATTACTCGCCTTTCTCGACCTGCCAGTATTCGAGGTCGACCGGAGTGGAGCGGCCGAAGATGCTGACGGAGACGCGGAGTTTGCCTTTTTCGGGGTCGATTTCTTCCACGACCCCGGTTTGGGATTCGAAAGGTCCATCGGCGACCTTGACGGTGTCACCGACTTCGAAGGCGATCTTGGGTTTGACGTTGTCTTCGCGTTCGCGGATTTGGAGGAGCATTTGCTCGACTTCCTTGGGACGCATCGGGGTAGGCTTATCCTTGGTGCCAGCGAAGTTGATCACGCCCACAGTGTCCTTGATGAAATACCAAGACCGGTCCACGAGGCCGCCGTTTTCGTTCAACATCTGCATGTTGACGAGGAGATAGCCGGGAAAAAATTTGCGTTTGGATTCGCGTTTTTGGCCTTTTTTGACCTCGGAGACGCGCTCCTGGGGGTAAAGGACTTCGAAGACGAGGTCAGACATTTCCTCGGTGGCGATACGGCGCACGAGATTGTCCTTCACCCGCTGCTCCTGTCCGGAGAGAACGTGAATGACATACCATTGATCTCTTGCTGCTGGAATCGCGCCCATGGAATAAAAAAAGTCTGGAAAGTGAGGAGTAGGAGAAGGCTGGCAGCGGAGTGCCGTTCTTTCCAAACGGCAGTTTATTTCCCAATGCCGAAGGTAAAGGCTTTCATGACGTAAATCATGATAAAGTCCCATCCCGCCACGTAGGCTCCAAGGATCACAAGACCAACGACAACCACCATGGTGGAATCCGTCAATTCCTTGAATTTTTTGAAGCCTTTTTCCTTGGCATCCCATGGCCAAGTGGTTTTTCTGAGTTCGAGGCCGACTTCGGAAAAGAATTTGCGGATGGAACCAATCATGGAGCGGGGGAGAACGGCAAAGAGAAAATTAAAAATGGCAGGCCCAGTAGGACTCGAACCTACAACCAATGGTTTTGGAGACCACTACTCTACCAATTGAGCTATGGACCTGTGTGAAACCCCGACTTTCGGCGGGTCGGAACGATGGAAAGGGCAACCCCCTTTGTCAAGCGCCATCAGCGAAGTGTTTTGGCCAATTTAGCGTTTTCTGGAGATTTCTGCGCCATCCCGGAAATTTTTTTAAGATTTCCGCGCTGATAAAACTGTCTCCCGACGCGGAAAGCAGGGCGGTGGGGCCGCCCTGCTTTCCTGGAGGAGTAGAATCTACCCGGGTAATTTATTCGAGGATCTCACCGACACGGCCCGCTCCGACAGTGCGGCCACCTTCACGGATAGCGAAACGCATGGTCTTTTCGAGGGCGATCGGGGTGATCAGTTCGACTTCCATCTGAATGTTGTCGCCGGGCATCACCATTTCGACACCTTCCGGGAGCTTGATGCTGCCGGTGACGTCGGTGGTGCGGACGTAGAACTGAGGACGGTAGTTGTTGAAGAAGGGGGTGTGGCGGCCTCCTTCGTCCTTGGAGAGGACATACACCTCAGCCATGAACTTCTTGTGGGGCTTCACAGAACCGGGCTTGGCCAGAACCTGACCGCGCTCGATGTCGTCTTTCTTCACGCCGCGGAGGAGAACCCCCACGTTGTCGCCGGCCCGGCCTTCGTCGAGCAGCTTGCGGAACATTTCGATGTCGGTGACGGTGGTCTTGACGGTGGGCTTGAAACCAATGATTTCGATTTCTTCCATCTTCTTGACGATCCCACGTTCCACACGGCCGGTGGCGACGGTTCCGCGGCCTTCAATGGCGAACACGTCTTCAACAGGGAGGAGGAAAGGCTGATCGATCGGGCGCTCAGGAAGCGGGATGTAGCTGTCGACAGCTTCCATCAATTTCATGATGTTGGCTTTGTGCTCAGGATCGCCTTCGAGGGCTTTCAGGGCGGAACCCTTGATGATCGGGATGTCGTCGCCAGGGAATTCATACTGGGAAAGGAGGTCGCGCACTTCCATTTCGACGAGGTCGAGGAGTTCGGCATCGTCGACCATGTCCACTTTGTTCATGAAAACCACGAGAGCGGGAACGCCGATTTGGCGGGCGAGCAGGATGTGCTCACGGGTCTGGGGCATCGGGCCGTCAGCGGAGGAAACCACGAGAATGCCACCATCCATCTGGGCGGCACCGGTGATCATGTTTTTCACATAGTCAGCGTGTCCTGGACAGTCCACGTGGGCGTAGTGGCGGTTGTCGGTTTCGTATTCGACGTGGGCGGTGTTGATGGTGATCCCGCGGGCTTTTTCTTCAGGAGCAGCGTCGATGTCGGCGTAACTCTTGGCCTGGGCGAAACCTTTTTCAGCCAGAGTGGTGGCGATAGCAGCGGTGAGAGTGGTCTTGCCATGGTCAACGTGTCCGATAGTGCCGACGTTAACGTGGGGTTTTGTTCTGGCGAATGATTCCTTGGCCATGGTGGTCGATTGTGTGGTTGGTGATTTAGGGTGGGACTGAAGAAATGGAGCTTGTGATGGGGATTGAACCCATGACCTCTTCCTTACCAAGGAAGTGCTCTACCACTGAGCTACACAAGCAAATTTGTTATGTTCCAGAGACGAAACAACGCCGCAATATGATTCCTTGTCGCCAAGGGTGGACATATTCCGGTGCCGGGTCCTGCACGCTTTCATGGGAAAGAAGTTTTCCAGTTTTCCGGTGGAGACAGACTTGGCATTTCTGCCCCGCCTGTCCGTTGATATCCGGGAATTTGAAAACCGCTTTCCGCAAAGCGTCGCGGATACTAGACGTTCTGCTTCCGCTGTCAAAGGCATTTTTTCCTTTCAATGAAGTTGAAAATGACGAGCCCCGCCAGCCCCGCCGGAGTCGGTGCAATACCTGGCACGCCCCCGGCTAATTCTGCAGATTTGTTACTTCTTCCGTCTATACTTGGGATTCCTGCTCTCAACTCTCATCCAGCATCCAACAACTCTCAACTTCCTTTCAAGAGTTAGGGACCACCACTGGAATTCCCCCCGGCTGAAGCGGATCCTCCTTTCCTTCTCAGGGCGTTGGGGTGGGAAAGCCTGGTCTGCCGCTCATTCCGGAGAATGCCCCAGCGGCGCCGGCTCCGAAAACGACAAAAGCGATGATCGCCAGAATATAGAGGGTGAAAATCACCAAAACCATGATGCCGAGGAACTTCCAAAAGCTTTTCTGCTGCTGCAGCGCATCCTCCAAATCCCGGACGGCCCCGGAGCGGCTCAGACGGGCGATGGCCCCGGCATACTTGAAGAGTTTGATGATCGGAAAGAGGTAAAGCACCGCCATCACCAGATACATCACCGCCATTACGGCCATGAAGCCACCCATGAAGCCGGCGGCGCCGGGTCCGGAGGGCCCCATTGAGCTGGCGGCCTGCGTCGCCGCCACGGCCCCTCCCGCCAGCATGACCAATCCCCCCAGAAGCATCAACCCCGTAACAACAAGTCCCAGAATAGCAAGGAAGAGCACCCAGGGCCTGGTTTGCCGCAGCGCTTCCACGGTGCCATGGGATACCTCTGCCGATTTTGATGGCGTGTTGATGATGCTGCCTGCGGGCGGGGCGTAGACGGATCCCGGCACAGATTGCGGCGAGGGGGCTGACGCCGCCGGAAGCACCACATCCGGTGCCGTGGCGATGGGCACCCAGTTCGCGCAGCCTTCCCACCAGGAGAGATCTGCCGGCCGGATTTGGCGGGAGGCCAGCATGGCATTGATTTGTTCAATGGAGAAAGGCCCCTGCTGGGTGCCATTGATGACGACGTAGATCATAGGGAAAAAGAGTGGGATTCCCGGAAGCTCTACGACACTTCCGCAAAAGACCAAAGTTGTTTTCCGGGGAAAAGCATGAAATGCCTGGCGGTCTGCGGGTCCGGCTTGCCGCTTGCAGGGACCGCCGCATTTCCTGATAGTCCGGGAATACGGCCTGGAAAATGGGCCGCCCGTCCTGCCTGTGAATGCTCCTGCCCTGCCTGCCCGACCGACCGCGTCCCCGGTCAGGGCTCTGCTGGATTTTGCCGACCGCTGGCCGGCCATGGTGGTGAAGGAACTGCGGCAGGGATTGCGGGCCCAGGGCTTTGCCGGACCCTTCCTCACGCTGCACCTGCTGGCGCTTGGAGCAGTGGCTGTGGAATTTCTCCTCACCCGCACCGGCACGGCGGGCAGCGGCTGGTCCCGGACCATGGCGCAGGGTCCGGGCCTCTTTTGGCCGGTGGTCTATCTGATGGTAGCCCTGGTGATGCCCCTGCGCCTGATGGAATCCCTCCGCGGGGAATCCGATGGCCGGAACGCAGAGCTGCTGCTGCTGGGCGGCCTGACCCGCTGGCAAATTGTGAAGGGCAAATGGACGGTGCAGGCGGTGCTGGCAGGGCTGGCCCTGCTCTCCCTGCTTCCCTACATGCTGGTGCGCTATTTCTTCGGCGGGGTGGAGCTGGTGCAGAATTTTTTCACCCTCATCTCCGTCTTTGCCTCCTCCCTCGGCATGGCGGGCTGTGTGATCGGGGCCAGTGGTTATGCCGGTTTGGGGATGCGTTTTTTTATCATCGGCACCGGAGTGGTGATCCTGGGCCTGACGGTAAGTATCACTGAGGGAATGATTGCCAATGCCCGGGGGGCCGCCCGCCTGCTTGATTACGGGATTTTCGCTTATGGATATGCCTACGCGATGCTCCTGCATTTGCTCTACGCCGCCATCGGGCTGCAGTTGGGACGGGCTCATTTGAAGCTTTTCCTGATGCCCTACGAAATCAGCCCCACCCGGGGCATGGTGGCGATGCTTTTGACGGCCCCCTTCATGCTGATCGCCGGCGGCATCGCCACCTGCGGATATGGAGCCATCATCGTGCTCATGCTGCTGGTGTATTCGGTGGCCGTCTTCGACCGGACCCCGCCATCGGCGGACTGGGCCCTGCGCCGTCCGGGGCGATGAGGGGTGGACAGGAAAAACCGACCCGATGCGTCCCGATGGCTTTTGCGAAGAGATTGTTGCATCCGGCGGTGCCCTTCCCTATAAATCGCGCCGCATGTCATATTCCCTGGAACCTTCTCCCACCACCGTGGCCCCGGCGACCCGCCTGAAAGACCTAAGCGCCCCGCAGTGGAAAAGCGGGATTGCAGCTTGGCTGGGGTGGCTTTTCGACGGCTTGGACCTGCATCTTTATACCCTCGTGGCCACCTCATTCGTGGCCATGCTGCTGGGCTACAACTACCAGGGATCGCTGGACGCAGCGGCCCAGCAGGAGGTGGGGCAAAAGGCGGCGTGGATCCAGGCGGCCTTTCTCATTGGCTGGGCGTTGGGGGGCACGTTTTTTGGACGGCTGGGTGATTTGATCGGGCGCAGCCGGGCGCTGAGCCTGACCATTTTGACCTATGCCGTGTTCACCGGCCTGTCATTTTTCGCTGCTACCTGGTGGCACCTGCTGATCTTCCGCTTTTTGGCCGCGCTGGGCATTGGTGGCGAGTGGGCGGTGGGCTCTACCCTGCTGTCTGAAACCTGGCCAAAGGGCTGGCGGAAGTGGCTGGCGGCGGTGCTGCAGACGGCGGTAAATCTGGGGATTCTGCTGGCCTGTCTGGCGGGCTTCCTGATGAAGTCCCTGCCGCCCAATTACATTTTCCTGGTCGGCGTGCTGCCCGCTCTGATCGTGTTCTGGATCCGCAAAAATGTGCCGGAGCCGGAAGACTGGCAGGAGGCGGAATCCACCGCCAAGGTGAAGCCTCCAATGGCCGATTTGTTCCGGGGCGACCTCCTCAAAATCACCGTGCCAGCCGTCATCGTTTGCGCCTTTTCCCTCACGGCGTGGTGGGCGTTTTTGTTTTGGCAGTCCCAACTGATGCGTGCGCTCGCCACCGCCGCGCATTGGTCCAGGGATGATGTAAACAGCTTTGTGGCCCGCAGTTTTGCCATGCTGATCGTAGTGTCGATTGCGGGAAACTTTTTTGCTGGCTGGCTGGCCACCCGGTTGGGCTACCGCCGGGCCATTGCGCTGATGTTTGGCGGGTTTGTGGTGATGGTGATGGTCACCTTTGGCCTTGAGCATCCCTTGGAATCCATGGCGTTCTTCTGGCTGCCGGCCATCGGATTCTGGTCCGGGGTTTATGGATTGTTTACCATGTTCCTGCCGCCGCTTTTCCCCAGTCTGCTGCGCACCACCGGCGCGGGATTTTGCTATAACATCGGAAGGTTCGCTGCGGCAGCTGGCACGGTATTCGCCCAGCAAATCACCCGCGGCGGCGATTTCCGCGGCACGTTGTTTTGGACGTCCGTGGTGTGGCTGCCCGCCATCGTCGCCGTCTTCTTTCTTCCGGAACCCGAGGATGAAGCAACACCCTGATTGCTCCATCAGCTAACCTGTCCCCTGTCCCGGCAGGAGCTGGACCAAAGTCGCGCCCCACCCACCCGCCAAATCCGGTGCCGGAAAGGACCACGAAGCAACCTGTCCCCCGAGCCGGGGCAGCAAAGCGTGGACCCCTGCGCGCAGGCTTCCGCTGCCTTTTCCATGGATGACCCGCACGGTCAGGATGCCAATACTCTGGCATTCCCCGAACCAGGCTGGCAGTAGTTCCGGGAGATCGCGGGGGCGGTAGGTGTGCAGATCCAGGTCACCGGTGACCTGGATCCGGACCGGCTCACCCGGTTCTGTTGCGGGATCCATTTCAAGGCAGGGAGGCGGAGACACGGTAATAGCGCCGGGGCTCATTCGCGACCGGGGTGAAGGTCCAGGATCCAAGCCCCGACAGGGTCTGAACCGTTTGCCACTGGTTCAGGGAAAGTGCGGTTTCCACCTGGTAGATGACCCCCGGGACGCTGGGCCAGGTCAAAGTCATCTCCCCATTGCTGCCTGGAGTCAGGGTCGCGGCCGGGGCACTGGAGGCACTGTTGGACTGGGTGCCAAAAAGAGCTTCCACCGCATCCGGCACACCGTCGCCATCACTGTCAGCACCGGCAGCCGGACCTCCTGGACTTCCCCCTTGAATGGCGCTGGCCTTCCAGTTCGTCCCATTCCCATAGTCACCCCGCGTGGAAATGACTTCCAGGGAGGCCCCTCCTCCATTGGCCGCCAAGGGCCATGGCGCGGCCACGCCATAAATAAAGTCCTGGATGGTATTGCCAGTGGCATCAATCAGTTGGATGCGCTCCCCACTGTTGCTCAGACTTCCATTGGTCCACGGCGGGGCCAGGCGGGGACCCGCCCCATACCGGCTCCGGAAGCCGGAAACATTGTCTGTCAGGGTGATGTAGCCCCCGGGAGCGAGGATTTCATTGCCAAAGGTGTAAGGGACCGCCGGGTTGCCCGCGATGGAGAAGGGCTGGCCCTGGGCAAAAGTGACTCCCGTAAGATCAATCGGCTGGGTGCCGGTATTGCAGAGTTCGAGAAACTCCACCCCACCTGCGGCAGGACGGTAATTGATCTCCGTGATGCGCAGATTATTCAGCACACTATTGCTGGCGGACGGGTCGGCCACGAGCAGATAGTCAAAGCCGATCCTGACACTGGTGGCCTGGCTGGTCGCGACAAAGAGCCCGCCATTTTCCGCCAGGCTGCCGGGGGTGAGGGTTTCCGTAAAAGCGGTAGTCCAGCCTGCAGAAGTGCGGATCTGGAAGAGAAGTGAGTCCCCCAGCCGCAGGATGCGCAGACCGGCCCCGCTGCCCGTGACCGGCGTGGTGGACAAGGTCGTCCAGGCCTCCGGCAACGCGCTGCGCTGCACCAGCAGATTCACCCCGCCATCCACGCCCAGAGCATAGCGGACTGTGCTGCTGCCATTCTTTAGCTGAATCATCAGGCCAGCGCGCCAATTCCCAAACTCCCGCGTATCCGGCCGGAAGTCGGTTTGCAGAATGAAATTGGCGGCAGGAGGCAGCAGGCGGGAGATGTAAGGATGGGTAAAGCCCGGCGAGGCCAGGGGCTTGGCGGAATCCTCCAGGACCTGAACCAGGATGCGGCCACTCACATCTTCCACGGAATACCAGGTGGAGGGGGAGAAATTATCCCGGTGCTCCACATTTGTCAGGGTGAACTCCGGCCCCAGCGGCACCGTGCCGCCGAACGACGAAAAATCTGCCGAATTAAAGACCGTAAACTCCTTGACCAGGGGCACCGTCTGCCCGGCCCCATCCGTCACCGAAAGCGTCAGGGTGTAATTCCCCGGGATGCTGAAGCGGGCGCTGGCCAAGCCTGGCTGCGTCTGGGTGAAGCTGACCCCGGCAGTCGGACTGATCGCCCAGGCATAGCTCAAGGCCAGGTTTTCCGGATCGCGGCTCCCCGTGGCGTCCAGATCCAGGGTCTCGCCAATGGCCACATTCCCGGAAGCAGGGCTAACGCTCAGCGCGGGAACGGGCGGAGCATCGCCGGTGAGGGTCACATTGATCACCACACTGCCCACGAAGCTGCCATCGTGCAGCACGGTGCGGGCGGTCAGGGTATTGACCCCGTTGGCGAGGTTAATGTTATTGAGCACCCACACGCCAGGATTGGAAGCGGTCGAAGCCCAGGTGAGCACGGCTTCCGGATGGCCGATGACTTCCACATAGTTCACCTTGCTGGAAGCCACCCCGGTAAGACTGAAGACCGGATTGGTGACGATCTGGTTATTTGCCGTATTAATGCTGAAGATCCGGTTGTAGTTGGTGCTGCCGATAAAGGCGGTGGCGTTGGGATTCCGCAGGTTGAACCACGCCGTGGCGTAATTGAACGAATTGGTTTTGAAGGGCGCGAGGGCATTGACATTGGCGGATTGGTAGTTCATCGCCGCCAGCCAACTGCTCATCCGGGGGGAACTGGCGTTGGCAAAACGATCAATCAGGGTGGCAAGATAATAGTTAAACCTCTGGCGGAACCAGGGGCGGCCGCTGAGATTCGTCCAGCCGACGCCGGCGGCCGTGCCGAGGAAAACCTCACCCGTGTTTCCGAAGGCAAGGTCGCTGTCCCAATGGTGGAACTCGAAGCGGCTGTCATCCGGGCGGCGGTAGAAATAACCATTCTTCCCGCGGTTCAGGGTAAAGTTATCCCAGTCCCCGGCGTATCCCCGCACGGCGGCATACATCGCCGCCTTGTCGATATTCAGCACCCGCTCCATGCGTTCGCGGTAGCTGGCGTCCTGCGCAGTGGTGACCCCTGTATTTCCGTTGACCACGGTTTTAATCATGGAGGACAGGGCGGCGTAATCATAGCGGCCCTCCGGGAAACGCAGGGGCCAGTTCCCATGGTAAAAAATTGGACTTTCATCATTCGGAAAAGGAGCCAAGGCCGGATTGCTCCAATCCCTCAGATCCCAGCGTCCCGTGACACTGCCAGCATCCAGCCGGTCATCCATGTTATTGCTGTCATACATGAACCACGAATCATCGATCTCGAAAAGCTCCCCATCCGACCCATTGGGGTAGGCCCGGTCAAAAAAATCAGAGTCCGTCTGCTCCTGCTCGTCGCCGATCCGGGCGGCGTCCGTATTGACGATCTGTTGGATAAACTCCGCATCCGGCACGGGATGCCCCAGCAGATACATCATATACCGCGCAATCCGGTTATGAAACCGTGAGGTGCCCGTGTTGGTATTGGTTGCGTCATTATCGACCCCCGATTTACTGCGCTCACGGAACAATTGATCCCCTGGAGGTTTCCAACGGGTGCGGTCCAGCAGATTGGAGCCAATGCGGGTCCAGGGACTGCCCCCGCGGCGCAATTCACAGTTATAGTAGACGTCCGACTCGTTGAAAATCATCGTCGAATTCATCCCGTAATTCGACATGCGCGGGTGATCAAAATCGTTGGAGGCACTGTAACCGGTGCCAGGGTTCAGAAGATTCCGGTCCTTCTGCGAAATGATGGCACGCTCCACCAGGATGCCGGGCACATTGGAAGGCGGAGTGTTCGCCACGATCCACATCCCGGGGCGTCTGGCTCCATCGCGGGGACATTCATTTTCCTGACCATTGGCAGCTGCGGCCTTGATATAAAATTGGGTGATGGATCCATTCGAGCGCACCGGCACCGTCGCGGCATACAAGCCATCCCCGGCCAGGGCATCGCCATCCGTGCCGGCATCATTCATCGGCAAGGGGATCCATGCGGCATTCCCTCCGGTGGAATCCAGGCGCTGCATCAGCGTCACACTCGCCAAGGCCTCCGCCGCAGTGACCCGGGCGGTGACCACGACGGGTTGGGTAGAGGTGGGCACCACTGGAAAATGGGACATGTTATCCACCGTGGGGGCCGGGGCTGGGATGAGCCTTGAATTAGCCGCTCCTGGGGTGCCCAGATTTCCTGGCACCGGGAAATGAAACACCTTTCCAAAACTGCGGTCCCAGGTCTGGGCGATCATCACCGGTATCCCCTGGACCCAGCGGGCTTCGAAGCTCAGGGTCAGAGTATCATTGGCGACGATGCCCAGCACGTCCACCTGGGCCAGGTTTGCCTTGGTATCACCCGTGCCCTGACTGATCAGGTGGAAGCCGGGATCCGCTGTGAGGAGCGCATTGTATCGCACCGGGGTCGCCGCACGGGGGATGGAATCACTATCACAATGCGTGCCGGTGCAAAGGAATCCATTTACGCCGGTGCCGTTGTGGGAAGTGGCAGTGCCCTGTCTGATTTGATTCACGGTCGGCGTGGTCGCCTTGGAGAGCTTGATGTTCTGCAGAATCATGTAGCCATCTCCGGCCATATTGAGCAGCAGTTCCCGGCTGCTCGCGGTATCCGAAGGGATGCCGCGCAATTCCTTATAGACTCCGGTGTGGGAGTAGGGCTGGAAGGTGGACTTGGCCGTTTCATTGCTCGCCCGCCAGGAGGACGGCAGGCTGTTATCCATGGAAGGGTGGATCAGTTCCAGACTGCTGCCCTCCCCGCCAGTGCCCACTGGCCATTGGCCACCCTGCTTGTAATCCACCAGATCTGCCAAGTTCTCCCGTTCGTCCACCAGGCGGACTTTTTCGCCGTTGTTTCTCAGGGAGCCGCTGAATGGTCCATACAAGCGCCCGACGCTGCCGTAATTCTCCCTGATGTAATCCGGTTTGCTGGCCACAATCAGATAGCCCCCTGCCGGCAGCACCGTGTTTTGCGGGAAGGTATAGGCAATGCCATCGGTGAACTGCCATCCTCCCAGGGAAACCGGAGTGGTTCCTTGATTGTATAGCTCGATAAATTCCCCATCATCATGTCCGGAGGGAAGCTTGAACATGATTTCATTGATCACGATGCCGGTATGCCGCTCCGGAGTATTGGCCAAATTCCGGGAACCCGCCGGCGTGACAAACCATTCCGTGCTCCCGGCTGGCCAGGTCTGGTGGGAAAGCATGCCCCGGGAGCGCCTGAGGGTAGCGGTGCTTAGGATCGTATTGGCCTGATCACTCAGATAGAGATTCAGCCGCCCGCTGGCGTCCACGGGGAAAGCCAACGTATTGCTGGCATAGCCGCCAGCTGGCACTGCCCCGGTCAGAGCGACGCGGTCTGACAAGTCGGGCTTTGTGGAAAGAAACACTCCGTTCAGGGATTGTTCAGCGGTGCCGGTATTGTAGACCTCCACAAAATCCGTCGCTCCGGTCAGAGCAAAAGTCACCTCACTCAGCACCACCGTCGGTTTGGGCACCGTTATATTCGCCGTTCCCGGTGTTGGTTGAAAGAAAATCGCCCAATTGCTGCTCCCGGAAGGCTGGCGCGCAGCCGAGCTGCCATTCACCACCATCGGCGAGCGGAATCCACTCTGCCTTGTCAGTCCATCCGGCCGCGTCAATAACACCGTCACCGGCGAATCCGTGGAAAGCCCGCTTTCCGAAAAGCCCACCACTGCATAGCCCCCCGCCGGAATCGGCCCTGGCAGCGAGATGGTGGTTTTTTTCTGGTTCGTTTCCACGTCGCTCAGGTAATAACCATTCAGGTCCACCGGCTCAGGGGATGGATTGTAGAATTCCACAAATCCTGAGCCGGCCACCGCTGCCGGCTTCACCTCATTGATCACCACTCCGGATAGCGCCGGAGGGGACAAGCGCAGCCTGGCCCCGAAATAAATATCGTCGCCCACGGTGTTGTTTTGATGCACTTCTGCGCATAACACGTTGACCCCGGCCACCAATTGCCCGTCCAGCGTCCCACTCAGCGCATTCAATTCCTCCCGGGCATCTCCCCCCGTCGGCGTGCCGCTGGCCAGGGTGGTGTGTGTGGTTGGACCGGCCTGCATCCGGGTCCGGCCCAGATTGGGTCCCTTCAATTCCTGTCCATTCAGGTAATATACCACGCCATCATCCACCCACTGGTCGATGGCAAAATTGACCCCCGTGACCGGGCCCGGCCAAGTGAAGGTGGTGCGGAAATAATACGCCACCGTAGTATTGGCAAATCCAGAGGTGAAATTCGTGCCCAGCGCCGCCTGCAGGGCTGCATTATTGGGATCCCGCCCAAAAAATCCAGGCGAGGGGCCCTGCCAATCCGTCTCGGCATACCCAGTGGAGAACCAGGATCCTTCCGCCAAAGGGTCCGCCCCATCCGGATCCGCCGGCGCGCGCCAATACTTCCACGAACTGGTGTAGTCCACCACCGCCTGATCCAGCTTGTCCGCGCTGGCCGTCGGGGTTTCCAGCAACGCTGGCTCCGCGACACCGGGCGTCCCACCCGCGAAACGGCTCGCCCGCCAATTCCGCCAATCATCCACATTTCCATTCTGATTGATGATTTGCAGTGAATGCCCCGCGCCATCCGCCGCGACCGGCCAATCCCCATTATCCCCATAATTCAAGGTGCTCTGCACTGCCGACACCGCATCCTGCAGGGAAACCCCATCGCCGGCATTGTTCAGCGATCCCGTCCAAGGGCCAAAAACCCGCACTCCCGAAGGAATCGCCGGCCACGCCGCCCGCGTCGTTGCTTCATTGGCATTGCTCACCACAATGCGCTCATATTCCTTCAAAAGATGGGCCGAGGTGGCCGTCGCCAGAAAATCCGGAAACGTAAAATCAATCCCGCCCGCCAGCTTCCACCTGACCATATCAATCCGGTTACTGGTCAGGTTGGTGATTTCAATATATTCCGGCTTCGCCCCCAAAGGGTGATACATCACCTCCGTGAAAATAACTGAACCAGCCCGCGAAACTGTTGGAAAAATCAGAAAAAGGACAAGAAAACGGAGGAGAAAACGGAGGAGAAAGTGCACAGAATTGGAGTAGGGGGAGAATTTACTCCAATTTTGCCAAATCCCCGCCCGAAATGCAATGCTGCGATTCGGACATTCTTGCCATCCAGGCTGGAACCCCTATTTGGACAGTAATCCGGACTGCCAACGCTGGAACCCACCAGCAGCCGCCAGCACACCACGCCGTGGCCACGCATCGAAAAACTGAACTTTCCTATTTCCCAAATCCCGGCAATCCGTAGTTTCAACTTACCCGGGACCTCTCCCGGCTGCCGCCTTCCTTCTTTTTCCCATGCCTGCCAAAAAGCAAACCCCTGCCGCCGCCCCCTCCCCGAGCCGTCAATTCTCCAGCATCCTCGTCGATGGCCCGGAGCGCGCCGCCAGCCGCGCCATGCTCCACGCCGTTGGCTTCAAGACGGATGACTTCAGGAAAAACCAGATCGGCATCGCCTCCACCTGGAGCCAGGTCACCCCCTGCAACATGCACATCGACAAGCTTGCTATCGAGTCCGCCAAGGGCGTCGATGCCGCCGGCGGGAAGAGCGTCATCTTCAATACCATTACCATTTCCGACGGCATCAGCATGGGCACCGAGGGCATGAAATACAGCCTCGTCTCCCGCGAAGTCATCGCCGACTCCATCGAAACCGTGGTCGGCTGCGAAGGCCTCGACGGATTCGTCGCCATCGGCGGTTGTGACAAAAACATGCCCGCCTGCGTCATGGCCATGGGCCGGCTGAACCGTCCGTCCGTCTTCGTCTACGGCGGCACCATTTTGCCAGGCTGCCACAAAGGCAAGGACGTGGATGTGGTCAGCGTCTTCGAAGCCGTGGGCCAACACGCCGGTGGCCAGATCGACGACAAGGAACTCGCCGAGATCGAGCAATGTGCCATCCCCGGCCCCGGCTCCTGCGGCGGCATGTATACCGCCAACACCATGGCCAGCGCCATCGAAGCCCTCGGCCTTTCCCTGCCTAACAGCAGCTCCCAGTCCGCCATCGGCGATGAAAAACTCCAGGACTGCTTCGACGCCGGAGCCGCTGTCCTCCACCTCATCAAGCGCGGCATCCGCCCCTCCGACATCCTCAGCCGCGAGTCCTTCCTCAACGCCATCACCCTCATCACCGCCCTCGGCGGCAGCACCAATGCCGTGCTCCACCTCCCCGCCATGGCCCACGCCGCCGGCATCAAGCTCAGCATCGACGACTTCACCAAAATCGGAGCCCGCACCCCCGTCCTCGCCGACCTCAAGCCCAGCGGGAAATACGTCATGTGGGAACTCGTCAAGATCGGCGGCACCCTGCCCCTGATGAAAATCCTCCTCAACGAAGGTCTCCTCTATGGCGATTGCCTCACCGTCACCGGCAAAACCCTCGCGGAAAACCTCGCCAAAGTCAAAGCCACCTATCCCAAAGGGCAGCAGATCATCCGCCCCCTCAGCGATCCCATCAAAAAAACCGGTCACCTCGCCATCATGTATGGCAATCTCGCCCCCGACGGCGCGGTCGGCAAAATCAGCGGCAAGGAAGGCACCTCCTTCTCGGGCAAGGCCCGCGTCTTTGACAGCGAGGAACTCGCCATGGCCGCCATCACCGGCCGCAAAATCAAAGCCGGCGACGTCATCGTGATCCGCCTGGAAGGCCCCAAAGGCGGCCCCGGCATGCGCGAAATGCTAGGCCCCACCAGCGCCGTGATGGGCCTCGGCCTCGGCAAAGACGTCGCCCTCATCACCGACGGCCGCTTCAGCGGCGGCAGCCACGGCTTCGTCGTCGGCCACATCACCCCTGAAGCCTTCGTCGGCGGCCCCCTCGCCATCGTCAAAAACGGCGACCCCATCAGCATCGACGCCCTCACCCGCAAGCTCACCCTCGGCATCCCCGACAGCGAAATTGCGGCCCGCCTCGCCAAGTGGAAGCAGCCCAAACCCCGCTACACCAAAGGCGTCCTCGCCAAATACGCCAAACTCGTCAACACCGCCTCCGAAGGCGCCGTCACGGATGCAGGGTTGTAATCAGCCGGAGAGAATTTGCTGTTTGTCTACGGGATCATGCTGATGGCAGAAAAGAACCGGGTTTGGAAGCAGATTCAGAGTGAGGCCGATGCGGAGGCTGTGGCAGGACGCACGAAAATCTGCCGGACCTGATCCGGCAATACCGGATGCGGAAGCGCCCTAGCGGCCCTGCAGTTCCCGGTGTTTTTTGAACATATCAAGGGTGCGGTCGCGTTCCCTGCGGTGGACCACCATGGGGGCTGGATAACCGCCGCCGGGGCTGCGGAACAGGGATCCCTCTTCGGGAGGTTCCAGCAGGTGCTCCAAGGGGGCGTGCTTCAACTCAGGCACCCAGTGGCGGATGTATTCGCCCTTGGGATCGTAGGATTTGGTCTGGGTCCAGGGATTTTGAATGCGGAAATAGGGAGCCGCATCGGCCCCGGTGCCGGCGCTCCATTGCCAGCCGCCATTGTTGCTGGCGATTTCGCCATCAATCAGCGCCTGCATAAAATACTGTTCCCCGAGGCGCCAGTCGAGGCGCAGGTCCTTGGTCAGGAACATCGCGGTGATCATGCGCACGCGGTTGTGCATTTGCCCCGTGGCGCGCAGTTCCCGCATGCCGGCATCCACGATGGGAAATCCTGTCAGGCCATCCTTCCAGCGCTGGAACAGGGCCTGATCATGACTCCAGGGCAGCCCCCGCCAGGACGCTTCAAATTCCTGATCCAGCACCACCGGAAAATGCTGGAGCAATTGCATGTAAAATTCCCGCCAGGCCAGCTCACTGTGGTAGGTCTGGCAACTTTTCCGCACGCCGGCATCCTCCGTTTCCGCCGCCACATTGGCGACCCGGTGGTAGAGTTCCCGCACGGAGAGGGTGCCCATGCGCAGATCCGGGGAAAGCCGGGAGGTGGTCGCGCCCATGGGAATATTGCGCCGCGCGGAGTAGTAGGGGATCACCCTGGCCAGGGCCTCCTTCAGGCGGACCCGGGCGGCGCGCTCGCCGGGTTCCGGCAACACGGTGCCGGCGTCCAACAGGCCCCAGGTGCTGAGGTCGGGGCAAGGCAGGGAAGCGAGGGCGGCAGCCGGCGGCGTCAGCTGCTTCACGGCTGGCAGCACTTCCGGCTTGGGCAGCAGGTCCCAGTTTTTCCGGTAGGGAGTGAAAACACGATAGGGCTTGCCCGTTCCCGTCAGCACCTCATCGCTCTGATGCAGCACCACGTCTTTGAACCCGAGGATGGCGACACCCAATTCCCGCCCCCGCCGGGCGAGGGCCTGCTCCACCTGCCGGCCGTAGATGTCAGGATCCCGGTTGTAAAAAATGGCCTCCGCTCCCGTCTCCGCGATCAGCCGCTCCAGCTCCGCCACAGCTTCCCCCTGGCGGAAAATCAGCCGGCCGCCAATCGCCGCCACGTTCTTTTCCAGCGCGGCCAGACAACCCGAGAGAAAGGCCTGCCGGGGAGCCCCGGTCCAGGCATGGCTGCCCTTCCAATCACTGACCACATACACGGTCACCACCCCGGCAGCAGCCTGCGCTGCGGCATGCAGCGCACTATTGTCCGTTAGCCTCAAATCGCGGCGGAACCAATGAATTACCCGGGTATACTGTTTTGACATATTCCTCTTCTACGACCCGCCCGGCCTGGAGGCTCCGCAAAATCCGCCCGTGCTTCACCCACCAGAGCCATGCAAGGCCGGGCATGATTGATCAGGGGGATCTCCCTTTCGGAGATGCAGGGCATGGAGGAGGGCGGTCATGGGGGCGGGAGCCGGATCCACCCGCAGGCCTTCCCGGATGCATTTCCAAGGCGGAATCTGCTGCAAGTTTGGCAGGGGGTTCCCGTATGCATGGTCCTGCCGTGGCACCCCTGACGCGCCACACCTTGACTTATTTTTCATGAAGCAAATCAACATCGGAATTATCGGAGGCGGCCTGATGGGCCGTGAAATGGCCAGCGCCTTTGCGCGGTGGTGCGCCCTCGCGGACGTCACGGTGCGCCCGGTCCTGACCGCAGTGGCGGATCTGAATCCGGCTACCCTTGCCTGGTTTGACGCCATCCCTTCCTGCACCCAGCGCACCACGGATTACCGGGAATTGCTGGCCAATCCGCTGATTGATGTGGTTTATGTGGCGGTGCCGCACCATCTTCACGAAAAGCTTTACCTAGATGTGCTGGCGGCCGGGAAGGATCTCTTCGCGGAAAAACCTTTTGGCATCGATCTCCCCTCAGCGCGCCGGATTTTGGCGGCGGTGCAGGCCAGTGGACGGTTTGTCCGCTGCAGCTCGGAGATGCCGTTTTTCCCTGGGGCCCAGCGGGCCTTTGCCCTTGCCCAGGCTGGCGGCATTGGGCGGGTGCTGGAGGTGGTGTCCGGCTTCCACCACAGCAGTGATCTGGATCCTGACAAGCCTGCCAACTGGAAGCGGCTCAATGCCACCTGCGGGGAAGGCGGGGCGCTGAATGATCTCGGCATGCATGCCTGTCATTTGCCCCTGCGCCTTGGCTGGAAACCCACCCGTCTCTTTGCCCAACTGCAAAAGGGCTATCCAACGCGCCCGGACGGCAAGGGCGGCACCACCGCCTGCGACACCTGGGACAACGCCCTGCTGCACACCTGGACCCACATTGCTGGCGCGGAGGTGCCGCTGCGCCTGGAGATGAAACGCCTCGCTCCCGGAGCCACCAATTCCTGGTTCATCGAAATCCTGGGCACGGATGGCGGGGTGCGCTTCAGCACTGCCGAGCCCAAAACGCTCTGGATCTTTGAACGGGGCAGGGAGCAATGGTGGAAGCGCACCGAGTTGGGCTTTGCCATGCCTTTCAAAACCGTCACCGGCGGGATTTTCGAACCTGGCTTCCCGGATGTGATTCAGCAGATGTGGGCCGCCTATCTGATGGAACGGGAGGGGCTGCTGGGCGGACGCTTTGGCTGCGCCACACCGGAGGAAGCCGTGGCCACCCACGAAATCTTCGCCGCTGCCCTGACTTCCCAGCAGAGTGGCACCGTGGTCAGCCTCTGATGTTATCCTGACCTATGATTACCCCCCGCCAAGGTATCCTCGCCGCCGGGAATTTTATCGTGGATCACGTCAAAGTGATCGAAGCCTGGCCGCAGGAGCAGATGCTTTCCAATATCCTCACGGAATCCCAGTCCAATGGCGGCGGTCCCTACAATGTGCTGAAGGATCTCGCGGCCATGCAGGCCGGCTTTCCTCTCGCTGCCTGCGGTCTGGTCGGGGATGATGGGGACGGCCATTGGATCCGTCAGGATTGTGCGGCCCACGGGATTGAGGTCTCACAACTCCACGTCACCCAGGCCCGGCCGACTTCCTACACGGATGCCATGACCGTGCGGGGCACCGGGCGGCGCACCTTTTTTCATCAGCGGGGCGCGAATGCGTTGTTTGGCCCGGAACACTGCGTGCTGGAGGGCCACCAGTTCCGGTTTTTTCACCTGGGCTATCTGATGCTTTTGGACCGGATGGATACTTTTGCATCCCCGGGCGTCACCCATGCCGCGCGGCTGCTCGCGGCGGCCCGTGCGGCCGGCATGGAGACGAGTTTGGATATGGTCAGCACGGAGCACCCGGATTTTCATGCCATCGCCCGCAGTGCGATGCCCTTTACCGATCACCTCATGATCAATGAGACAGAGGCCTCGCGGGTATTGCAGATTCATTTGGCAGCAGATGACGCGCCAGCCCTGCTCCAGGCCGCCGGGGCCTTGCTGGCTGCCGGGGTGCGGGGCAGCGTGACCCTGCACACCGAACTGGGGGCTGTTGGGGTAACCGCCGCCGGGGAGTGCGCGGTGCAGGCTTCCGTGCAGCTTCCTGGCGGATTCAGCAAAGGCGCGACTGGAGCGGGGGATGCCTTTGCGGCGGGACTGCTCTACGGTCTTCATGAGTCCTTGCCGCTCAAAGACCGGCTGCGGCTTGCCGTTTGCACCGCAGCTTGTTCCTTGCGGGATCCCACGCCCTCGCTGGGCATGCGCCCGGTGGCGGAATGTGTTCAACTGGGGGAGGAATGCGGGTTTGGCCCCTTCCGAAACCGTTGAAAAAGAGGCTGCCGTAAAGTTGGGCCGCCCCGCCTGGGGCTTCAGGATATTCCAACTTTTGAGAGAAAAAAATTGCAAATAGTCGGGAAGTCCATATTAATTCTACTGTGTTTGAAATATTGTTTGCATTTCCAGAAATCCATGCGACTCTATAATTGGCTTTGACCGGGAGTTCGCCTTGAGGCGGAAAACCGGCGGCCCTAATAAAAAATGACGCTCCTCCCGCCTTTCGGCTGGGCCGAC
>CAMDJM010000056.1 GCA_945900785.1 Akkermansia muciniphila | reverse complement strand
CATGCCCAGGCTGCTCCTCACCACCGCCCCCGCCAAACCCAGGTCATCATCCCCGCCACCCTCACCTTCACCCCCGGCCAGCTCTACCAACTCTGGCTCACCGCCTTCAATAGCCGCCGCTCCAGCCCCCGGCCCCGTATGAAACTGGACTGCGGTGTAGCCATCTGGAGCGTGGAGCGCGGCTTTGTAAGTCGCCCCGGCAACCTTGGGTTCCCCGTGCCTTGGCCGATGCTTTGCCGATGCTCCGGGGCGACTTGCAAAGTCGCGCTCCAACCAGATTGATGACACGATCGGGCTCCTGCTGATGGAGCGGAAGGCTTGGCTGCGGGAGGTGCCGGAAGTGGCCCGTCTGGTATTACTGAGGGATGGTCTGGATGCGATGGCTCGGCAACCTCACACGGTGGATTTGATGTTGGACCTGGGAGAAAAGCTGGAGGCGGCTGGGGTGGATTTGAAGGCTGGCTTTTGAAAGGTCAGGAGACCGGATGGATGGCGTGCCAGATGGCTTCTGCGGTGGCAGGGGAGGTGAGGGTGGTGGGGTGGCTGCCGGGGAAGGATTGGATGGCGTCGAGGATGGCGTGGCGGACGGCGATAGCTAGCATGAGGGGGGGCTCGCCGGTGGCTTTGGTGCCGTGGATGTTGTTGGACTGGCTGGCTTCGGTGAGGAACTGGACACGGAAGTCGGGTGGGATGTCGCCGATGGAGGGGATTTTGTAGGTGTCGGGGGAGTGGGTGAGGAGCTTGCCCTGATCGTCCCAGAGGAGTTGTTCCATGGTAAGCCAGCCCATTCCCTGGATGAAGGCGCCTTCGACCTGGCCGCGGTCGATGCCTTCATTGAGGGAGTCGCCGACGTCGTGGAGGATATCGACGCGGCGGAGTTGGCTGGCGCCGGTGTAGCCATCGATTTCGACTTCGGCGACGGCGGCACCGCAGGCGAAGTAGTAGAAGGGACGGCCTTTTCCAATGGTGCGGTCCCAGCCGATTTCAGGGGTGGCGTAGTGGCCGGTGGCGGCAAGCGGGACGCGGGCGAGGTAGGCGCGGAGGGCGACTTCGGCGAAGGTGACGGTGGTGGAACCGGCGGAAATTTCGTTGTTGGCGAAGGTGAGGGCGGAAGATTCGTCGAGGGTTTTGAGGAGGTCTTTGGCGATGGGCTGGAGGCGCTCTTTCAAGGTAAGGCAGGCGTTGCGGACGGCGGCTCCGTTGAGGTCGGTGCCGCTGGAGGCGGCGGTGGGGGAGGTGTTGGGGACTTTGTCGGTGCGGGTGGGCATGAGGCGGACGCGGTCGGGGGTGAGGCCGAGTTCGCGGCAGACGATGGTGCGGATTTTGGTGTGAAGGCCCTGGCCCATTTCGGTGCCGCCGTGATTCACCTGGACGGTGCCGTCCTGGTAGATGAGGAGGAGGGCTCCGGCCTGATTAAGATGAGTGAGGGTGAAGGAGATGCCGAATTTGACGGGGGTGAGGGCGATGCCGCGTTTTTGGTGAGGGTGGGCGGCATTCCAGGCGGCAATTTCGGCGCGGCGTGAGGTGAGGGAGGAGGAGGTTTTGAGTTCCTGCCAAATGCGGGGGATGCGCTGGTCGCCGATGTCCTGGCCGTAGTGGGTGGTGTTGGTGCCGCCGGTGCCTTGATAGAGATTGCGTTCCCGCACGACTTCCGGAGGGAGGCCGAGGTGGTGGGCGATGCGGTGGATGATTTCCTCCATGATGAGCATGCCCTGGGGACCGCCGAAGCCGCGGAAGGCGGTGTTGCTGGAGAGGTGGGTTTTGGCAACGCGGCCGGTGATTTCGAGGTGGGGGATGTGGTAGGCGTTGTCGTGGTGGAGGAGGGCGCGGTCGGTGATGGCGGTGGAAAGATCGAGCGCCCAGCCGCCATCCGAGATGAGGTGGGAGGTGAGGGCGTGGAGGCGGCCGTCCGGGTGGAAGCCGACGGTGAAGGTGGCGTGGAAGGGGTGGCGGTGGCCGGTGAGCTGCATGTCGTGGTCGCGGTTGAAGCGGACGCGGACGGGGCGGCGGGTTTTGTGGGCGGCCAGAGCGGCGAGAGCGGCGGGGGTATTGCCCTGGGTTTCCTTGCCACCGAAGCCGCCGCCCATGCGGAGGGACTCGACGGTGATGAGGTGCCGGGGCAGGTGGAGGACATGGGCGATGACGGCCTGGATTTCGCTGGGGTGCTGGGTGCTGGAAATGATGTGCAGGCTGCCGTCATCGGACGGGATGGCGCGGGCGGCCTGGGTTTCCAGATAGAAATGTTCCTGCCCGCCGGGGTGGAAGGTGCCGGACAAGGTGAGGGGGGAGGCGGCGTGGGCGGCGGTGGGGTCGCCCCGGCGGATGGTGGCGGGTTCGGTGTGGTAACTGTTATGAGCGATGGCGTCCTGGATGGTGAGGATGGGGGGCAGGGGCTGGTATTCGACAAGAATGGCGGCGGCAGCGGCGCGGCATTGGGCTTCGGTTTCACCGACGACGAGGGCGATGAGGTGGCCGTGATAGGAGACGAGATCGGTGGCGAGGAGGATTTCATCCTGACGGACCGCACCGACGTCGTTCAGGCCGGGAATGTCCTCCGCCAGCAGGATGGCGTGGATGCCAGGGAAGGTGCGGGCAGCGGTGGCATCGCGGGAGAGGATGCGGGCGTGGGCGTGGGGGGAGGTGAGGGGCCAGACGGTGAGTTCGCCATGGGCGGGGGGGAGGTCGTCCGTGTAGCGGGCGTGGCCGGTGACGTGGAGGGCAGCGCTTTCGTGGGGAGCGGGGAGGGGATGGATCGGATTGATGAAGGCAATGGGCGCGGGGTCGTGTTGCCAGGGGGCATCGTGGAGGAGGCGCTGGATCATGCCGCCGATGAGGCCGCGCCGGTAGGGGGCGGTGCCGCGGACGTCGCTCAGGGGGGTGAATTCCTCCGTGGCGAGGGCGGCGGCCTGGGTCAGGGTTTCAGCGGTGAGGGGTTTGCCGGTGAGGAAGGTTTCGGTGGCGGTGGCGCGGGCAGGAGTGGCGGCGACGCCTCCGAAGGCCAGGCGGGCGCTGATGATGAGGGCGGTGTCAGGATCGGTTTCGATCACGAAACTGCCGGAGACGGTGCTGATGTCCATTTCGCGGCGGCGGGAGGCTTTGTAAAAATGCTCGTGCCGGGGGATGCCGGGGGTGGGGAGGGGGATTTCGATGTGCTGGATGATTTCGTCAGGACGGAGCAGGGTCTGGCGGTAGCCGGTGAAGAAATCGGAGAGGGGGACGGTGCGGAATCCGCCAGAGGAGACGAGGAGCAGGGAGGCATCCAAGGCGAGGAGGACGGGGGCGCTATCGCCAATGGGGGAAGCGGTGGCGAGGTTGCCGCCAAGGGTGGCGCGGTTCCGGATGGGGCGGGAGCCGAAGAGCCATAGCATTTTGGCGAGAGCGGGGAAGTCGGGGCCGAGGGCATCCTCAATGTTGGTCAGAGTGACGGCAGCGCCGACTTGCCATGTGGTGGCGGTGCGGCGGAGGAGGTGGAGTTCCGGCACGGCGTCGGTGGAGAGGAAGCCGGGGAAGGTTTGGAATTTTTTGGTGATGAGGAGGCCGAGTTCGGTGGAGCCGGCGAGGAGGGGGAAGGTGGGGTGGGTTTGGCGGAGTGTCAGGAGGGTGGTGAGGGAATCGGGGCGGTGGAGGTGGGGGGAGGTGATAGGGGGGAGAGGGGCGGAGGTGGTTGGGAGGGAAGATGTGGGGGAGGTGGGGGAGGGGATAGATGGGTTGGATACGAACAGGCGGGACGCCTGTGCTCCTGCGACGGCGGCGTCGTGGATGGCGCGGTAGCCGGTGCAGCGGCAGAGGTTGCCGGCGAGTTGATCAGTGAGCTGGGCCTGGGTGTGGAGGTCGGTGCGGTGGCAGGCTTCGTAGAGGGAGCAGATGAAGCCGGGGGTGCAATAACCACATTGGGAGCCGTGGTGATCGACCATCGCCTGCTGGAGGGGATGCAGGTTGTCCGGGGTGCCGATGCCTTCGCTGGTGAGGATTTCGCGGCCCTGGAGGGTGATGGCGGGGAGGAGACAGGCGTTGACGGAGCGCCAGGTGGAGTGGCCGTGGGAATCGGTGTCGCGGAGGGCGATGGAGCAGGCACCGCAGTCGCCTTCGGCACAGCCTTCCTTGCATCCCGTGAGGCCTTGCTGGCGGAGGAATTGGAGGAGGGTCTGGTGGGGGTGGAGGGGAGAGGCGGTGTGGAGGTGGTGGTTTAGAGTTAGGGAGAGGGAGGGGGTTGGGGGTGGGTCCATGGGGAAGCGGGGAGAAGGAGCGGAAAAGAAGAAAGAGGAAATTAGTTAACGTTGAACATTGAACGTTGAACATTAAATGGGGTGGCGGTTTTTGGGGAGGGGCGTCCTGGGGCGTGGCGATTATGTGATACTGAGGGGAGTTGCGCTGGTTTGGTTCAAGACGGCGAGGATTTCGGCGAAGATGCTGATGGCTATTTCGTTGGGGTGGTCAGCTCCGAGGTCGAGGCCGAGGGGGGCGCGGAGGGGGGTGAAGTCGGTGAGGCCGGTGGTGCGGAGTTCTGCGAGGACCTGACGGACTTTTTTCTGGCTGCCGATCATGCCGAGGTAGGCCATGCCGGGATGGCGGAGGGCGGTGGCGAGGGCACTGCGGTCGAGTTGATATTTGCGGCTGAGGAGGACGAGGGCTTCGCGGGGTTGCCAGGTTTTGGTGGCGAGGTATTCAGTGGCGGGGGTGGTGAGGCGTTCGTCGGCGGGGAAGGTAAGGAGTTCTTCCGGTCTGTCGTCGAGGACAGTGATATGCCAGTGGCAGGTGCGGGCGAGGGTGGCGAGGGCGCGGGAGCAGTGGCCGGCCCCGATGAGAATGAGGGCGGGGGAAGGCATCTGGGGCTCGATGAGGACGGTAACTTCGCCGCCACAGATGGCACCGAAGGAGTCGGGGGAGGCTTCGTGGAGGGGATAGGTTTTGAGGACGGGGAGGCTGTGAAGAGGCAGGGCGAGGGCTTCGGCGAGGACGAGGGATTCGAATTTGCCGCCGCCGATGGTGCCGGAGGTGGTGCCGTCGGGGTAGATGAGCATTTTGCTGCCGGCCTGGCGGGGGACGGAGCCGCAGGTGGCGGCGAGGGTGATGAGATAATGCGGCCGGCGCTGCTGCCGGGCGAGGAGCATTTCGTCATGGAGAGGGCCAGTCATGGAGGTTGAATCCAAATGGAAAAGATGGTGATTGGAAAATAAGCGGAAAACGCGCCATGCGGGCGGTGGCTGCGAGCTTGCATTTGTGCGCTTACTCCCGATGATGGCTCATATGAAATCAATTCTCACCTGCGTGCTCCTGTTTTTGTCTGTATTGACCGGCGGCCTTGTGGCGGCGGGGAAGAATAATGGCCCGTTCATCGCGATGCATCCTGAGGGTTCCAAGGATGAGGGCCAACGGATGGTGCGTCCGGATGAAGTGGGTGGCAAGGTGCGGTATTTCCGGATTTCCCCAGAAATCAGCGGACGGCATTTCGCGGCCTACAAGCCGTTTTTGGCGGAGGATGGGGTGACATTCGGGGCATGGTTATATTTGAATGATGAAGGAACGCGGGCGGCCATGGTGATGTGTTCGACGTTTCAGGGGAAATTGGCGCGGATTATTGTAAATGGCCGTCCGGTGGATACGGTGCGGATTGACCGTGCTCCGACAGACCGGCGAATAGTCATCTGGAGTGGGCTGACGGCGGAGGACTTCAAAGCGTTCGATAAGAGCGGCAAGCTCAAGCGGTTGGGCGAGTAGCAGGATGGTAGATCAGCCGAGACCATGAATGCAAGCCAAGGCCGGAAACCCTGGGGAGTGGCAGGACTGCTGTTGGTGCTGGCGGGCTTCGTAGGCGGCTTGGCTTGGCTGAATGCTCCATCCCAGCCGGGAGCTGTGCCGGCTCCGCCAGTGGAGGCCCCTGCTGGGGCAGCAGCGTCCACGCCGGTGCCGGCGACAGGGATCCTTCCACCAGCTCAGCAGGAACCCCCAGCCCCTGCGCCGTTCACACAGGCCCCGGGGGCAGCCCCGGTCCCGGAAATGAGATTTCAATTGCCCACCAAAAATGATGCCTTGTTCCGCGACCAGCCGGACCAGTTTTTTATGTTTGTGGACCGCTATACTCCTACGGGGCAGGTTCAGGTCTGGGAGGGAGGAAACTATGGTTTTGTCAGAAACCAGCGGCAGACCGCGCAGGGAACGGTTTATACGAAATTCCACGAAGGCATCGATATCCTGCCTGCGGAGCGGGATGAAAAAGGGGAGCCACTGGACAAGGTGGAAGTGATCGCCGATGGGGTCGTCGGATATGTGACCTCCGAACCGCGCACGAGCAATTACGGCAATTACGTAGTAGTCCTCCACCAAGTGGGCAAAGCTGGCGTCTTTTACAGTTTGTATGCCCATTTACGCAGCATCGCGGCGGTGGTGGGAACGCCCCTGACCCGTGGCAGTTTAATAGGGCAATTGGGGTATACCGGCGACGGCATCGACCGGCGACGGGCGCACGTGCATCTGGAGATTGGTCTGATTCTTTCCGAACGTTTCGATGATTTTTACGGGGCCGCTCTGAATGGTCGCGGGAATTTTCACGGAACCAATCTCGCGGGCATGAACGCCGCCGGCTTTTTGAAGGAAAATCACCTGAATCCTCTCCTGATGCCGGATCATTTCCTGCAAAATCAGGAAATTTATTACAAGGTGCAGGTGCCCAACCAAGGTCATGAATTGGACCTCGTGGCCCGTTATCCGTGGCTGCGGAAGCCGGGGGCAGCGGATGCCTGCTGGGAAATTGGCTTCACTGGACCGGGAGTGCCGGTCTCGGTCGCCCCAGGAAATAAACCGGTGACGAGCCCCACCGTCTCATGGGTGAAGCCCTTCCCGGGCAGTCACTCCTGGAACACCCGCTCCCTGCTGGGCGGCAGTGGAAATGCGGCGGTTTTGACACGCGAAGGAGTCCGGTTCCTCAAGCTCGTCGCAGGCGATTTTTGAACGAACCTGGCAGGTCACCGCACGTTGGGCGGGTGCCAAAGCATCAAGGCCTTTCACTTTTGCAAGCGCATTTTTGAACAGTGGAAATTTCTGTTGGAAAACAAAAAGAAAGGATTGGACAAAAGGATTATGGTAAATATAGTAAGTCCCTGATCATTTTTAGTTGATTTGCGATTCTTAAATTCATTTCCATCCACCCCGTGAAAAAAATACTCATTGTTGAGGACCACAAAGACAGCTGCCTATGGATCGCTGCGGTATTGAGGCAGTGCGGCTTTGAAGCCATTGAGGCTTGCGATGGGGCAGTCGCGGTGCGCATGGCCCGGAGTGAATTACCTGATTTGATCGTCCTGGATCTGCACCTGCCGGCCGGCGGAGGGGAGTTTGTGATGGAAAGCCTGAGCCGCCAGCCTGAACTGGCCAAAATTCCGATTGTCATCATGACGGGGGATCCGGACGTGGACCGCACGCAGATGAAACTGCGTGGCGCCGTGGAAGTGTATTGCAAACCGATGGACGTTCACGCTTTCCTGAACACCATCCGTCTGGCGCTTGATGCCACCGCTCCAGACAGTTCCGCCGATGCAGAGGCTGAAATGACACCCCGCGCCGCAGCGGGGAGCAGGGTCGGGGATGGCAATTCCAGCGACCTCCTGCCTGCCTGAGTCAGAACGGGAAAGGGCGCGGGTTTTGTTGAAGCTGGATGGAGATAAGCAGGCCTCTGCGCATTGTCATCCAGCAGCTATAGGCCTGGTCCCAATTCGGCAAGGTCCAGGCGCTCGACGCGGTGGCCGAGGAAGCTTTCCGCGATTCCGTGGAACCGGGCGGCAGCGTCGGTGACGTAAAAATGATTCAGCCCTATGTGGGGCGGGGTCCTGTCCCCGTCGGGATGCAGGAGGCTGCGGCTTTCCAGCAAGGCGGCGGTTTCGGCGGCGGCGGCCCCGGCGCTGTCCACGAGGGTGACGCCGGGACCCATGGTTTCGGCGATGACCTTTTTTAATAAGGGATAGTGGGTGCAGCCCAGCACAAGGGCATCAATGCCGGCTTCGCGGAGGTGGGCGAGGTATTTTTCGGCGACAAGGCGGGTGATGGCTGAATCGGTTTCGCCTTCCTCCACCAGCGGGACGAATAAAGGACAGGCTTGCCCATGGATTTCCACGGGCGCGCCACCCGATGCGGCAAAGGTCGCGCGGATGCGTGCTTCATAGGCCCCGCTGCCGATGGTGCCAGCGGTGGCGATGACGCCGATTTTTCCATTGCGGGTGGCGGCATGGGCGGCGCGGGATCCGGGCCCGATCATGCCGAGGATGGGAATGTCAGGAAACTGTTCCCGCAGGGTGGGGGCGGCGATGGCGGAGGCGGTATTGCAGGCGATGACGATCATTTTCACGCCCCGGCTGAGGAGGAATTGCACGTCCTCCAAGGCATAACGGGTCACCGTGGCATGGGATTTATTGCCGTAGGGCACGCGGGCGGTGTCGCCCAAATAGATCAGATGCTCGGCCGGAAGCAGACGGCGCAGCTCGCGCAGGACGGTGAGGCCGCCTACGCCGGAATCAAAGATGCCAATGGGGAGGGAATTCATGAAAAACGGGACGGGTTCAAGCAGGGGATGGTCCGGTGGGTCAAAACAAACCGGCGTCCTGGAAGGTTTTCGTAACCGCGCCGGACCAATCGCGGTTCGCCGCCGGGCTGGCTGGGCTGGGATGGAGGATGCGGATGATCCGGGTGCCAGGACGCCCGCCGGCCACGTTTTTCAGTTGGGTTTCGGCAAAGCCCCCCACGCCGATCAGCCAGGCGGGCTGGAGGATTTCGATGACCTTCTTCAAATGAGTATCACAAGCGGCCCTGACCGGGGCCATCTCGGAGGCGGGCACCTTGTCCGGGGTGCGGTTGCGGCCGGTGTCCTCCAGAAAGATCAGCGGGCAATAGTTGACGACGAAAAATTCGGTGAAGAATTGCCCGGCGGTGCCGAATTGTTCCGCCGCCCAGCCCCAGAGGCGGCGGCCACTCACTTCGCTGCGGGTGCAGGAAAATCCTTCGATGGGGCGCTTGGGATGCGCCCCCGGCGGGGAGCCCACCGGTTCCTGAATGCCCATCCAATCCTTCACTGCCGCGACTTCACCAAAGGGGACACCGGTCTGGGCCATGCCGTAGGGGCCGGGATTCATGCCTAAAAAAACCCCCTTTTTCAGACCGCTGCCGAATTTCCGGAGGTAAGCGGAATGAGACGCCCACGCGTAATCGAGGGGATTATAGACATGGGTCACCGGCGGGGAGAAAGTCAGGCCACGCAGGTCATTCCGCAGGGCATCTGCAGCAGCAATCAGGGCATCAGCAGGGGAAGGCATGGATCTGCATAGCGGAAGAAAGGCAGGCTGCAAGGGACTGTGGCTCATTAAAATCCCGGTATGGGAAGGCCGGCCAAGTGCCAAAGGCCCCGGGTCCTGATGCAAACAATGTCCCAAAAAAGAATCGCCCCGCGGGGAACCTGCCATCTCAGGTGCCTTCACGGGGCGATCGTTTGGGGGGAGTGAACCTTGTTTGAGGGGGGGAGTCCAAACAATGCCCAGAAATCGCGGAAAGCACCAAGACTATTCCAACGACTTCTTAAAAAAAATACACCCTGTATCCGCTTTGTCCATACAAAAAGGTGGTTTCCCGAGAGTTTGTCATTTTTGAACGCTGTTCAATTGTCAGAGGGCTTGCCGAAGGCCCCTCTTCTGATATTGTCTGACAGAATATGCAGGATCCTTCTCCTTGGCCCTCCGATGCGCAGCCGGCGTCAGGGGATCGCAGTGCGGATGAGTTGGCTCCCGGACTGAAGACGCGTTCCCACTACTGGGCGGTTTCAGAAAAGCTGAAAGGTGGCTTTACCCTGGGAACCCTGATGGATGACGTCATCTTTCAGCCCCGGGAAGGTTCCCCTGGCTGGGAAATTGTCAGTCATCAGAATGGAGGCAGCAATGAAATGTGGGCCAGTCCCAGCGGTCGCACTCTGGATGAGGCTTCTGCCACCAGCCTGGTGGACCGGTTCTTCTCGGTGGAAGCCACTGGCAATATCGAGGCACAGCTGTCTTGGTTCGCTCCGCGGTGCAAATATTATGGAATGGGCTGGGTTTTGCATGCTGCCATCCGTGAAGCGTTCGAAATCAGGAACCGGACGCGTCCCGGTTTCCACTGCCGGCGCCAAGGCCCGGTTACAGTGCAGGCGGGTTCCCATCAGCGCTGAAAATTGGAAGTGCCGATGATCAGTTATCCGCCCGCTCCAGTGATCAAAGGACCGAATGTGGTAAGAATCCGCACCTTCCTGCTGGCGCCCGAGGGGGAGACAAACTGGCTTATCATCGGGGAAGTTTCCAACCTGACCGGATGGGAAAGGCTGGAACGCTTCCGGCTGGACGGCCAGGAATTCAAATAAGTCGTCACGCCAATTCCCGGGCCCGGCGGGCGGCGGTGCGCACCGCCTCGATGCAGGCGGAGCGGAAGGCCCGCGATTCCAAGGCCGCCAAACCGGCAATCGTCGTGCCGCCAGGGCTGGTGACCTGATCCCGCAGAATGGCAGGATGCAGTCCGGATTGGAGCACCATGGCGGCCGCTCCAGCGACGGTCTGGGCAGCCAGCAGCAGGGCCTGTTCCTTGCTCAGCCCTTCGGCCAGGCCACCATCAGCCAGAGCTTCAATAAAAGTATACACGTAAGCCGGTCCGCTGCCGCTCAGCCCCGTCACCGCATCCAGAAGGGGCTCGGCGACTTGAGTCACGGTGCCCACCGCCCCGAGCAGGCAGGCGGCGGCATCGGCATCGGCGGCGGTGGCAGTGCTGCCCACGGCAAATGCTGCAGCCCCTTGACCGATCAGGGCCGGCGTATTGGGCATGACCCGGATGATCCGGTGATGTCCTGCCACCGCTTCCATCGACTGAAGGGTGACTCCAGCGGCGATGGAAATCAGCAGCCGGCTTTCCGGCACCGCTTGGAGCGACTGAATCAGCGGGATGATGCCGGCCGGCTTTACGCAAAGCAGCACCACCCCGGCGGCATTTGCCGCCGTCACGGCATCCGGTGCGGCGATGCTGCCCGGGATCAGGGCCTGGGTGGCGGCGAGGGCTGGGGCATGGGAATCGAACAGTGAAATGGCCATCGCGGGGATCAGTTGGCGCGCCACGATGCCCTGCAGCAGGGCGGTGCCCATTTTGCCAGTGCCCAGGCAGGCCAGGCGGGTAGGAGCGGCAGATGACTTGGTGTTCATGAGGAAAAGGAAGGGTTGCGGTGAGGAAGGGAGGGGAGCAGGTAGGGGAATGGAACTGCCGGAACCCTTCGCCCTGGTTGGAATGGTGATTTTCTCCACCTTCGGGGTGTGGGCGATCAAGGAAGGACGGCGGGAAGCAAATATCAAGCAACTGCTTTTAGGCATTGCGCTGCTGGTTTACTCCTACATGACCTCTGATCCATGGATAGTCTGGGGCGTCGGCATTGCCCTTATGGTCGCAGTGTTCAAGGTGCGGGACTGACTGGCGTGGGGATTCACGGAATCCGTGAAGCCTGGATGAGGGCGCGGACCTTGGCAGGATCCTTTATTCCCGGACTGAATTCGACTCCACTCGCGGCGTCAATGCCTGCGGGACGCGTGGCGGCAATGGCGGCGGCGGTATTGTCAGGGGTGAGTCCGCCGCTCAGGATGACGGGAAATGGGGCCATCGCGGCGATGAGGGCGGCCGCCCGGGTCCAGTCGATGGTGTGACCGGTGCCACCGTATGTTCCTGGGGCGTAGGCATCCAGGAGAACGGCGTCCGCGGGCCACGCCCGGAGTGAGTCAGCGCTGGTGTCAGGAAGGAGCGGCAGGGCTTTGATGACCGGCAGACCATAGCGGCGGGCCTGCTGGAGGGCCTCCGGGGACTCATCGCCATGAAATTGGAGCACATCTATCAGGCCGCTGGTGGCGATGCGGTGCAGCTCATCGTCGGGAGTATTCACCAGCACGGCCACGCGGGACAGCCCGGAGGGAAGGTGATCCAGCCAAAGGGCGGCGGCCTCCAGAGGCTGATAGCGTTTGGATTTTGCATAAAAATTGACCCCGATGGCATCGGCCCCCGCCGCAGCGGCATCAAGGGCATCAGTCAGGGTGGTCAGACCGCAAATTTTGGTGAGGACTCGGCCGGGGACGGGAAAGGGAAACATGCAGGGCGGGGACGGGATAAATAGAGGTTGAAGCCTTAACCGGCGGTTGGCAGGGGCGCGATGGATTTTTCCGGCAGCAGGGTGGCGGCGGTATGGAGGAGGCGCTGGATATTCAAGGGCACCATGAGCAGTGCCTTGGTGCGCGCCTCCCGTGTCAGGGCATCGTGCCGCGGCTGATCGGCGGGAAGCCCCAGCCAAACCACGGGCGGGGCCGTCAGGGTGCCGGGGTGGACTTTTGGATAGGTGCGGCTGATCAGATCATAGAGCAGTTCCCCCGGAAGATCCAGCAGGTGGAGATCCAGCAGGAGGCATTGAAAGGTGCCCTGCAGGGTGCGGTCGAAAGCGGCCAGGCCGGACGTGGTGGTGCGGACCTGACAGTGCAGAAAGGTCTCCAGGGATTCCCGGGCCAGATGCAGCAGGGCCGGATCGGAATGGGCGAGGAGGACCTGCGGGACTGTTGCCGGAGAGCGGTGAGGCGTGGGCAGAAGCTGCGGCGCGGCCGGAAAACGGGGCGGGCAGACTTCGCCGGGACTGGAGACCGCACAAGGCTTCACCACCAGAGGCTGGCTGGGGTTGGCTGATTTGACAGGAGCATTCGGCGTTTTTCGGGTTGGCATGGCAGGTGTGGCCAATCCTGGCGAAGTCAGCGTTGCTGCAGGGAAAGCAGGTGGAGGGGATTTCTTTGAATTCCCGGATGGCTTGATTTCGGTTGTTTTGGATGGGCTCACGAATAGGAAAAATACAGAAAATCAGGACTTTATCAAGGCCGGGAAGCCCGCAGCCTCCAGAAGCGCCGGGCGGTGGATGGGGGGGCATTCCACTGCCAAAGGGTGCGTCTGGGGCCATCCGGCGTGCCAGTCACCTCCGGCGCAGCTTGCCAGGCCGGACTCAGGAAATCACTTCTTTCCCATGTCAGGGTGAGCCAGGCATCGGCGTTCAAAGTTGGAAAGGAACCGGCGGCGTTGGTTGCAATACCCGGCGGGGGATCGCCCTGGCGGGGATTGGTTTCCTGGAGGAACTCGATCAGATTCAACCTGCCATCCCCATCCGGATCACTGTTGGGGGCCCGGGAGAGACCGGCCAAATTGTTCAGGACCGCCCAGATAAAATAACGGTCGGCCGGCGTTGGGGGAATGCCCAGACCAGTCAGGGAGTTCCCGGCAGCGGTGGTAATAAAGCGGTGGCCGGGCTGGGTGAACCCCTGGCTGCCGGTGACGATTTCCGGGCGCAGGGTGAGGTTTTGGTCAGCCGTGGAGGGATTGCCCGGTCCACCCGTCCAGGCGGTGCCGGGGTCCTGGCCGACGCGGCCAAAAATATCGCAGCGGACGCCGTCCGCCAGGATCTCCAACGCATCGTTTCCGGTAAAATCCATGTTGCTGCCTTTGAGGAAAACCGCCTCGTAAAGGCCGGGATTGCCTGCGCTGGCGTTGCAGAAGAGGGTGCCGGTCAAGGCATTGGAAAAAGCCGGAGCACCGGAAACCGGAGTCAGCAGGCCTGCTGCAGTCATCGCTTCCCCGATGGCGGCTTCACCAATCACGAGGACTTTTCCTGGCAGGAGCCAGGCGTTTTGAAGATCGGGGAACACCTCCATCACCTGACCGAGAATACCCGGAGTCAGGGAACCATTGGTGTAGCGCCGCACCAGCCACTTGAGGCGGGCAAGGTCGAGGGGCTGGCCGCTGGCGTTGAAGATTTCCACCGCGCGGGCGGTGTTGTTATTAGGGGCAGGGCCAGCCGGGGAAGGTTCGATGTATTGGCTGAACACCAGGGAACCGGAAACCTCCGCGCTGCGCACCGTGAAGTTGGCGTAGGCTGGAGCATTACCGCTGGCCGTGGCCGTCAGACTGATCACCTGCGCGGGCTCGAGGAGTGGGGAATCCGGCACCAGCACGGGCACGCTGGCGCTGGGCCGGGCGGGTGTCAGGACGACCGTGCTTTGGGCAAAATTCACCCGGCTGTTCCGCCACGGGCCCAGCGCGACCGTAACCGGACTGGAGGGAGGCGGATTCAGGGAAACCGTGGCCATGGGCGGGGCCGCCGTGCTGGCTTCATCGCGCGCCGCTGGGGAGACGCTCAGGTTGAGCACCGGCAGCGGGGAGAGGCTGAAATCAAGAAATGTCAGGTAATGATCCGAAGCCGTCTCGCTGAGTTCCGGGGCAGGCAGGGTGGGACGCTTGGGCAAACCATGCGCCTGGGGCTCGAGACGGCTGTTGTAGACTTCACCCCGGGCATTTCCGGCAGTGAGGAGCCGCTGCGGAATAAAAAGATAGTCGTAGCGGGCTCCGGACAGGACAAAAGTATTGGTGGTGACCCCATCCGCCTGGAAGAGCGCCGGGGCATGGAGCCCGGCGGGGTTGAATCCCTGATGGGGAAAAATCCGGAATGGCAGGGTGACCCCTGGCACCGCGCTGAGATCAGTGCCCAGCACCATGGTGACCGGCAGGGTGCTGCCATCCACAAAGGCCCCGGGGCTGGTGGCCGTGTTATAAGAAGTGGCGGGCTGGAAGCCGTAATCAATCGCATTGCAGTCCCCGCCCGCGATCACATGGTCCACGGCCGGGTTCAGCCCCCGCTGGGTGAGGAACTCCCGGACGCGGTAACATTCGATGGCTTTACGGAAGTTATCGGCATCCGTAGTGCTGGCCTTCAGGTGGACATTGACCACATGCAGGTCAGGACCTGGCAGATCGATTAAGCTATAAAGCGGGAAGCGGGTCAGTTCCTTTGGCCCGGAGACCCCTGCAGCCCGCCGCCCGATTTGCACGGTGCTGGTCAATGGATATCGGCTGGCCGTGACGAGGCACTCGCCAGCGCCAAATTCACCGGAGCTATAGGCCTGCCCGGCAAAGGCATCGCCCGCCGTGGCAAGATAGGCGGGTCCGGTGGGAAACCCCGCCTGTTCCAACAGCGCCCTGGCGTCCCCGAAATTCCCGGCATCCGAGACTTCCTGCATGAGGAGGATGTCAGGACTGACCCGTTCGATCACCTCCCGCACGGCGGCAAACTCCGCGCTGCCTGGAGCCCCGGTCCCCAGCTTTACATTGAAAGTGGCCACCCGCAGCACCCCGGGAGCGCTGCGGGCGGGGCGCTCCGCATCGATCACCTGCAATGCCGCCGCCGCCGCCGGGTAGGAGGAAGCGGCCGGACTGGCCAGGACGGCCGTTTCCTGAAAGCCATCCGGCGTGGCATCAGTCAATGCCGTCACGGGAAACGTTACCGTGCCTCCGGTGGGCACCACGACGGAGGCGGGCAGTCCAGCCACTCCCGCTGGATTGCTGCCCAGCGTGACCACCACGGCAGCGGCAGGAGCCGGAATCAAAGTGAGGGTGGCCGTGCTGGCCGTGCCTTCCCGGAGGATCCCTTGCGCGAAGGACAGCAGGCTCACCGGTTGGGGTGCGCCAAAGGATTGCCCGGCATTGATCAGGCCGGGCGAAGCCGCCGCCGGTCCGCTCCAGGTGAAGGCTCCCAGCGTAGTGCCGGTGCCGGTGAATTGCAGGGAACGTCCGGCGGGATTGCTGGCATTATCCAATTCCCTGACGCCGAGGTCAGAAAAAACCAGGCCATTCGCCGGCCCGTTCGTGCCCGTGAAGCTGCCCTCCCAGGCCAGGCGCTGCACCACCACCGAACCGCTGCGCCGCACCAGCGCGATGCCATCGGGATCCCCATTCTGAATGCCGGAAACCGGGAACCACCTGGCACCAAAACCATTCCCGGATTCATTAGGCAGCATGCCGCTCAAGGCGGTCGTGTTGTAACTGGCACCGTTGCTTCCATTGTAGAGCACCACATCGTAATCAGCCAGGTTCGTCCCCGCCGGCCCGGCGATCTCCACCCCCTCGGCGATATCCGTGCTCTGATTATCGTAGTGGAATTCATTCATGAAAACCGTCTGAGCCCACGCCAACGGGCCCACCGCGGATAAAACGGCGATCCCTGCGGAAACGGAACAAAAACGCATATGGCTTCTCCTGTAGCCGAAACCGCGCCCAAAAGCCAAGCCGGATGCAAAAGATTCCGGGAGTGGCTGCGGCATCCGGTTCCCTTAAAGCAGGGAGCAGCGGGAAGGCATCCTGCCTGGCCTTCCCCGGCCCATTTCAGGCAGGCTGGGAAAAGCTAGTCTGCTGACCGGGCGGCGAGGTGCTGGTAAAGCCAAGCCTGGGCGAACTTCCACTTCCGGATGATGGTGCGCTCATCCACCCGCAGCAGCGCCGCTGATTCCGGCACGGTGAGTCCGGCGAAGAAGCGGAGCTTGACGACCCGCGCGGCTTCAGGATTGAGGGGTTCCAGCAGGGTCAGAGCCTCATCCAGAGCCACCAGAAGATCCGGGTCAAAGGTGTCCGCCGAGGCAGTATCCGCCGCCATTTCGAGGGGAGCCGGATGGCGCGGCCGCCCCGCTTTTGACTGCTGCGGGCCCGGGCCCGGTCCACCAGGATGCGGCGCATGGACTCGGCAGCCGCCCCGAAGAAATGCCGGCGGTTTTCCCATGCGGCGGGGCTGCCTGCTGCCACAGGGCCACCCAGCCGCAGCCAGGCTTCATGCACCAGTTCCGTGGCTTGGAGCGTAGGCGTGGTCTCCACTTCCAGCCGGTGCCGCGCCATGCTGCGCAGCTCAGCATAAACGCTGCGCAGCAGATCGTCCCCGGCACCGGGGGTGCCAGCCGTCATCCGGTCCAGCAGGAGGGTTAGTTCAGCATTCATGGCTAAAAGGAGATGCCCTAGTGGGCGACAAACTCAAGCCGCATGAAGCGCCGCGACGCAGTGACAGGAAGGAGGACTTCCTCATACACTTTGCCCGCCGTGGTGATGAGATCCGGCCGTTCATCAATGGTGACGCCGATGGGATAGAGCCAGGAGGAAAAGTTGCTGCTGGTTTGCACGAGGGGATGCACCCCCGTTTCGGCGGTGACACGCTGCCAGCGCATCCGCAGATTGTCTCCCGTGCGGGTCACGGTAAACGGTGAGCGGTCCATCACGAGCGGGTCGAATCCGAAGTAGGCTTCAGCGGCATTCGGAATCCCGTCCGCATCAGGATCGGCATCAATGCCCCAGATGGCCCAACGCAGGCCCGGTTGTCCACGGTCCAAACTGGAGAAGTGGATCGTGGCCCAGGCGTCGTAGGCAGGGTGCACGGAATTTGACAGGTCGATGTCAGGCCATGCCCCGGCGGCGTCGGTGGCATTGATGAAGGAATCCACCGCGCTGTTGGAGATGCCTTCCCGGGTATTTGCCATCCAGGCGTAGGAATAGCCGTCGAGGCGCACCACCAGTTCCGCCCGGGTTCCATTCATGCTGCCATTATGGCCCCAGCGGGTGGGATTGGAGTAGTTGTCAGTATACCAGCCGAGGCCGTAGCGGGTGTGGTCAAAGCTGCCGTCCGGCACCGAGGTGGTGGTGGCCGAGCGGGTCCGCATGGAGGTGATCGTCGAAACGTTCAGGATATCCCGCTGGCTGCCCAATCCATCGCAGCGGCGGACGAAGAGGAGCAAATCCGAGGGCCGGGCAATCCACGCGGTGCTGCCGTCCATGCGGGCGGGGGAAATGGCGTAAGGCCCGGCATCGTTGGTGGTGTAGGGGTAATAGGCGGCTTCCATGAACTTCTGCTCGCTGCGGGTGCGGCCGCCGATTTCCATTTTGAGCACTCCGCCAATGCCGCATTCCGCGAGCACCCGGTCCTGCATGTAGTCGCGGTAGCTCAGGCCACTGAGTTTTTCCGGCACGCGGGCGGCGATGGTATAACCGAGATTGGAATACCGGCCGGTCACGCCGGGGTCCGCTGCGGTTCCCACATTATCCAGTTGCCAGTCGATGAATAATGCCTGGTTGGTGCCGTAGCCCGGGGCATCATGATACCAGAGTCTGCCGTCACCGGTCCAGCCAATGTTATGGTGAAGCAGATGCCGCACCGTCATGGCGGACTCACGCCCCGAATAGGGAGGCGTGCCGTAGTCATTGCCGAAGAGAGCATTGGTGCCAAAGAGGGGGCTGTTCAAAGTGCCAGGAAATGCCTCCAGGGCGTGGAGCACGCCCACGGCGCAGATGGGCTTTGACACACTGGCCACGCGGAAAAGATGGTCAGGCCCGGCCAGTTCCCCGGCCTCCTGGTCGGCCAGCCCCCAGGCACGGGCAAAGACGAGGCGCCCATGGCGCGAGATGGCCAGGGTCAGCCCGGGGATGCCTGCCGCCTGCATGGCGGTCTGAACCGTGTTATCGAAGGTCCCGAGCCGGCTGGCATCCAGTCCGCCATCCTCCACCCAGATGGCATTGCAACGCACCCCGGTGCCTGCGGTCCAGATTTGCTGGAAGGACGGACGCCAGCCCACCATCACATGGTTGCCCTGCGCGGCAAAGTAGTTCGCTTTGGACAGTCCATGCATGGCAGCCCAGCCATCGCTCAGGGCAGGCTTCTTCCAGACCGTGGTGTAGCGGTCCTCACTATTGAAGGCAGACTGGTAGCCCGTCACATTGGCCAGCCGCCAGGAGCCGGCGCGCAGGTTGAATTCCGTCTGATAGTCCGCCGGGCTGAGACTGTAGGAAATGTGGATCTGCGGCATCAGACCGGAGAAACTGCGGGTCCACCACGCACTGTAGCGGGCGATGTTGCCGCTGCGGTGGGAGACAACGTTGTCCAAATACAGGTTGGACGGCATATTGCCATCGGCCGACTGGTGGTCCGCCAGGGTGTCGCCCAGCCGCAGGGTCTGCGAGGAGCCATTGGTCTGGCGGTAAATGGCACTGTAGTAGTCGGTGCCATTGGCGTTATAGCCGATCAGCCAAATCAGCCGCCAGCCATTGCCCTGCAGGCTGGTGTTCCAGGCGGTGAGACCGGACGCCGTCTCGCCAAGGAGCACGCGGCGGCCGTCAGGATCTGTGGGACGCGCCCAAAGCGCTGAATAGCGGATGGCGCTGCTTTCCACATAACCGGAAATACAGACCGGCTCCAGCCGGGCCGGGCCCTGATCCCATTGGGCCAGCCGGTCCCGCAGCTGGGCCTCGGTGAGTCCTGTCTGGCTGGTCCACGGGGTGCTGCCCAGCGCGGGCAGCAGGGAAAGCAGCAGCATGGTGATGGTGGTGAACAAGGTTGTCTTCATAGACCTGTCCATGCGTAAAACCACCCGCCCGCCATGACAGCGGTGACGATAAAACCGAAACTTTTTTCTCAAGGCGTGTCCACGTCCCGCAGCGCGGCTTCCGTTCCCCGCACGGTAGGGTGCGCCGGGCCAAAGTGAGCCCGCTGCCGGGCCAATACCGCTTCCAGCCTGGCCTGGGCTTCCTGTCTCCGGCCCACGCGGGCCATGGCCTCCACCAGGAAGGCCTCCGCTTCCCAGGACTCGGGAGCATCAGGACCGGTCAGGCCCAGCTGGGCCTGGAACCGGCGCTGCGCGAGGGGTTCCAGCGCGGCCCAATCCTGACGCGACGCCTGCACCCGCCCCAGGGCCCATAACGCCCGGGGTAACAAGCCAGGGTGCCCGGCCTCCGCCTGCTGGATGGCCTCCCGGGCCGCCGCCTCGGCCTCCACCGCACGCCCGGCATCCAGCAGGCTCAAGGCCATCTGCATTTGGCTGCGCAGGGCCATGACCGCTCCATCCTGATCCGGCAGGCCCCGGAAAATCCCCCGCGCCGAAGTGAATCTGGAAATCGCCTCCTCCGGCAGATGGCGGTCCATCGCCAGGTTTCCCAGCCCATAGTCCGCAAACGCCGCCTCGCGGGAGCGCGGCCCGTAAAGCTGCACCGCCAGAACTGCGGCGCGGAGCTGATGCGGTGCCGCGCGTTCGTGCTGTCCCCGGCCCATCCAGGCATCGCCCACAGAACGCCGCAGCCGGTATTCGATGTAAGGATCCGCCTGCGCCTCCGGGGGCAGTTCCCGGCTGAACGCTTCCAACCACTGGCGCATGGTATAATCATCCGGCAGACCCCGCTCCGGATTGGCGGCAAAGATCGAGCGCTCCAACATGTCAGCCATCCTTCCGGAACGTTCCGCAGCCCTTTGAGCCTGCTGCTTCTGCTGCCAGGCGACCACCCCTCCGCCGCCGATGCCCGCCAGGGCCACCGCAGCGGCTCCCACCCCCAGCCGGTGCCGCTGCCCAAAACGTCTCATCAAATAGAACCACGACGGAGGCCTCGCACGGACCGGGCGGCACTCCTGGAAAGCCCTGACATCGTCCGCCATTTCCCCCACCGACGCATACCGCGCTCCCGGCTCCAGCGCGGTGGCGCAGGCGATGATGGCATCCAGATCATTTTTCAGCAGACGCGCCCGGACCGGCTCCGCCGCAAGAGAGGCCCATTGTCCAAGGGAAGCCGGGTGCCAGGCCGACGCATCGCGGGCCGGGGCTCCTGTGGCCAGTTCACACAACACCACGCCAAGTGCGAAGACATCAGCTCTAACGTCTCCAGATCCGCCGGTAAAGGCCTCCGGGGGCATCCAGACGGGCGTCCCCGCAAACTGGCCCGCCATGGTGTGCGCACTGCCGCCCGCAGCCTCCAGCACCCGGGCGATGCCAAAATCGATCACCTTCACGCCGGCCGCGCTGGCAAGAATGTTCGAGGGCTTCAAATCCCGGTGAATCACCCCGCGCTGGTGTGCATAAGCCACCGCCTCACAAACCCTGAGGAAGAGCTGGAGCCGCTCCGGCAGCGGCTGTCCGGCACACCATTCGGTCAGGGGACAGCCCGGCACGAGTTCCATCACAAAATAGGGACGTCCGGAAGCATCCGCCCCGGCATCATGGATCTGGGCGATGCCAGGATGCATCATGCGGGCCAGGGTCTGCCGTTCCAAGGCAAACCGCCGCAGGACTTCGCGGCTATCCATGCCTGGAGCGATCATTTTCACCGCCACCTCACGCACCAGCGGCACCCTTTGCCGGGCCCGCCAAACGGTGCAGAATCCACCCCGGCCGATCTCCTCCACCAATTCCCAGGCTCCCACGCAACTGCCGGGGCGGGGACCGGTTTCGAGAAATCCTTCCGCCTGTTCGCTCGCCCGCAACAGGCCCTCCACGGCACCGCGCAATTCCGGATCACCGGCACATTCCCCGGCCAAAAAAGCGTCCCGCAGCGCCGCTGGCAACTCCAGGGCCCGCGCGAATACGTCTTCCAAACGGTTCGGGGCATCGGCAGGCATAGCCGCAGCCTGCGCGAAACCGCCCCATCCGGAAAGAGAATTTGCGGCAAATGCTGTCAGATTCACCGGATTTCACCCCCAAATCAAAAAACTTGTCTTCGTAACCGCGAACCCCTAAACTGCGTCCCCAGAGAATGTCATGACGGGAGATCCAGCTGCCTGCCGGAGTCACCCTGCCCCATCCGGGCTTTGAAACCGCCCTACTTCCTCCAGCACTATGAAACGTCTCCTCCACGCCTGTGCTTCCCTCCTGTTTGCCCTGCTGGGTCTCAACAGCGTCCATGCCCAAAGTGACGTCATCGTCACCCCTCAAACAGCCAATCCTGCGGCCGTAATTGCCGGGGTCACTTTTACCCTGACGACTGACTTCGAAGTGGCCTCCACCGACGTCAGTAAATCCACCAGCTCCACCGGGATGCCCGTCTGGACCCTGAGCGCCACCACCGTGCGCTCCCCCGTCGCCATCCCTCCCACGCCCCGGAAGGTCAACTTGACCTACCAACTCGGAGCCATCATCCCGGGCACCACCGGCCGCATCATTTGGAAGTTGAATGGCCGGGCCTACAGCGAATCCAACTTCACCGTCCCGCCCGCCGGGGTGCCGATCAGTGCAGCGGCGGTCATCACCGTGGATCCGGTTCCCACCGCTGCGCTCGCCAAAGTGCAGATTGCCTTCCGGGAATACGCGGCGATCACTGGACAAAAAGAAGCGTTTCAGGAAGGAAACCGGATCATCCTCGAAGCCAGTGCCGAACGCGTCGCGGTCATCCAGATTTTTCCCCAGCCCCCCCTGCCTGTGGCCAGCCTCACTTTCAATCTGGGGCCTCAGGCAGCAGGCGATTACACCGCCGTTTTCAAGTTGAATGGCCGGATCCTCGCCGAAAAGGTTTTCCGCATCGCCAATCCCGCTCCTCCTGTTGCCGCCACGGTCACCAGCACATTCCACACCAGCAGCGCCGGCACCAACGCTCATGTCAGCATTCTCCTGCCGGATCCCTACTATGACATGACGGTGCCTGGCACTCCCGAGATTACCGGCAATACCATCCGCATCAACGCCACCCTCTCCCGGATCAATACCCTGGTCGCCCTGCCCACCCCGAATGTGCTGGAGCAGGATTACCCCCTCGGCGTATTGGCACCTGGAATATACACCCTCGTCTATCAAATCAACTCCACCACCAGACTCATCCAGACCTTCCGCGTGGAGGAGATCGTCTCCAACGAACCAAAACTGCTCAGCGTGGAGGTCCGTTTTCTCCCGGCACCCAACGGAGGAGCCCTGCTGGAAGATGCGCCCCAGGCCGGCATCTGGCAAGGTGTCGCCCACCTCATGCTGATGCCGGATCTTGCGGCAGCAGCGGGCCCGCTGGTCGTGGAGGGCAATGCCTTCAAATCCACCATCCTTCTGCAACCGCTAGGCCATCCCATCTCCGAAAATGACAAGCCCAGGCCTGTCGAAGTCTTTTTTAATCTCGGCTCGCCTCCCGCCGGGGCATACACCTTCGCCGTCACCCTGCCCGTCACCCCGGCCCAAACCAAACAGACCGCCTTCCGCGTCGTCCCAGTCCACCCGCCTGCGCTCCTCCAGCTTGCCTACGTCGAAGTCCGGAAATCCCCTGACAACCATTCCCATCTGGCCGACGTCGGCGTTGTCCTGACGGATCCCAGCCAAAGCATCACCGGGTGGGGCACCCCGGTGCGCACCGGCAACCAATTCAGCGTCGCCCTGACCTCCGGTCCGCTCGTGGTCCCGGATCCCGTCCTCCCTGGAGGCTTGGATGGAACAGATGGAGAATTGGCCAACAACCCCGTGCTCCAGGGACAGGCCTTCGTTGCCCTCGCCGGCGATATCGCTCCTGGTGCCGTCCCCTTCCGCATCGTCCGCCACCGTTATGATCTGGGTCCATTGGATGCCGGACTCTATCAATTCACCGCCACGGCGGGCGGCAAAACCATCGGCAGCCGCGAATTCAAAATCCGCGAAACGCCACCACCGCCGGGGCCGCTCGTTGCCGCCATCGAAATCGGCAAATCTGCCGCCGGCACGTGGAACGCCACGGTGCGGCTGGTGCTGCCCACCGGTCTGACCGTGACCGGTTGGGGCACGGCGGTCAAAGACGGCAACCAGTTCAAGGCTTCCCTCAGCACCGGCCCGGCACCGGTCCCGGACCCCTCCCTGCCAGCCAATCCCATCCGTCCAATGTTCAGCCACACTTATGACCTCGGCGGGCTGACGGAAGGGGCCTATTCCTTCGCAGTTTATCAGGGCGCTGATCAACTCGGCCTGCGGCAGTTCCGCGTCACCGCCACCCCGCCCGTTCCCGGCATCCAGCCCCGCCTCGCTTTCATTGATATCAAAGCCGGCAGCGCCAGCACCGCCGCTGAAGCCGGCATCATCCTGCCCCAGCCTGGTTTCTCCATCACCTCATGGGGCGATGTTGTGCGGGAAGGCGACAAACTGAAAGCCATCGTGCAGGTCAAAGTGGATGAGATCATTCCCGCCGTGGCCTTGCCCCCTTCCCTGGAACGCCATCTCTACTCCCTGGGCAATCTGGAAGCCGGGGAATACAAGCTCACCCTTTGTTATCAAACCAGCCCTGACAGCACCCCGCTGGTCCTCGGAGCCCGGGCTTTCCAAGTGCGTGGCTCGCCTCCCCCCACCGAACCGACGCCCCTCGTCGCCTGTCTTGACGATGGCTTCAACGACCAGGGCTCCTTCATGGACCTCTGTCTCGCCTGGCCCCAGCCCGGGTGGACCATTTCGGATTGGGGCACTCCCATCCGTGAAGGCAATCAGTTCAAAACGACCCTGGTGGTTGGCAAACAGACGGATCCACTGCCCCCCACCGGAGCCGACCCCGGCCTCGTTAGTCCCGACGGCACCATCAAGGACGACAGGCTCGGGCCCTTCCGCGAAATCGGCGGGTGGCCCGCTTCCCTGGTGCGCCATCGTTACCTCATGGGCCTCCTCGCGCCGGGCGAATATCAATTCAACATCAGCATCGGCACCAGTGTTCTGGCCTCCAATTTATTCACCGTGAAGGACCCCTTGCTGACCAAGCCGCTGGTGACGGCCTCGGCCGCACCGGTCCGCCGCAGCGGCACCACCCCAGCCCCCTTCACGCTCACCTTCACCGCCCGGAGCGGTTGGCCCACCGACCCCTCCCTGGGCACCGTCACCCTCAAAGGACCACACGACTTCTCCGCTGCAGCCACCCGCCTCAGCGGTGGCATCATTTCCATCGATCCACTGGGCATTCTGGCCCGGGGAGAATACGAAATCGCCCCACCCGGAGGCACCTGGGATCCTGACGACAATGGCCGCTACGAAATCTTCATCGACTCCGCCGCCGTAAAAGACCGTGCCGGCCACAGCCCCGCCAATCCGGTGGGTTCCCTCCTCGTCCAGATCCTGCCAACCCCTCCCCCCCCGCCGCCTGCGCTCAAAGCAGATGTGGCCGTCACCATGGCCGATGGCCAATGGAGCGCTGATGTCAGCTTCGAAAATACCGGAGGCTGGTGGAAAGTCGTCTGGGGTAGCGTCAAACCCCGCGGTCCTGTCCTCTTTGCCGAAGCCTCCCTGGAAGTGCTCCCGCCCTGGGTGAAAATGGCTATTCCTGCCAGTTTCTCCCACACCTTCCCGCTCGGTGAACTGAAGCCCGGATTCTATTCCTTCCTCTTCCGCTCCTCCGCCGGTCATATCGGCCATGCCACGATCACCGTGCCAGGCCTGGAGCCCCCTTCCTCTCTCGATGCCTGGAAGCTGAACATTTTTGGCACCACCCCGGGCAGCGGTGATCTTGCCGGTGATCTTGCCGATAACGATCACGATGGCCAATGCACCCTTGCTGAATTTGCCCTGGGCGGGCACCCCGGCCAGCCGGATGCCCCCACCTACCGGGCCGAAATCCAGCAGGGACATCTCGCCCTCGTCTATCATCGCGCCATGGGCAGCGAAACCTCGGTAGCCTGCGAAGTGGAACTGTCCCCCAACATGAAGGACTGGGTGCCGGCCGGCCCGCTCGTGTCCATCACCACCGGAACCCCCGCACCCGATGGCACCCAATCCGTCAGTGCCTGCCAAACGGCCCCCCTTGGTGCCAGCCGCTATCCTTACATGAGGCTGCGCTTCCGGAAGCTGGGAGACCATTGAGCGCCGGGTGCCAGGCCCCTTGAACCGGATCACAGGCTGGTGACCCGTAGAGCATAAATAACAGCCGTGCCCTGTGCGGAAATTCCCGCGTGCCCTCAAATCCTGGCAAGCAGCAACAGATCGACCCTGACCGGCCGGGCCCCGGCAGATTCGGGGAAGCTGATAAGGCTGCAGCCTGTCCCCGTATCCTGTTCCGGTAACTTACCCCATCCTGCTGCTTCATGAACCTGCCCAGACTCACCCTTTTGCCCTTCGTGCTTGGCCTTGGCCTTGCCCTTTCCTCTTCAACGGTTTTTTCCGCAGAAGCCCCACCCGCCGCCGCCTCTGCAGTGGTTTCACTCTTCGATGGGAAAGCCCTCACCGGCTGGGAAGGCGATGCGAAGATCTGGCGGATTGAGGATGGCGTGATCACCGGCGGTTCCCTGACCGAAACCGTGAAACGCAACGAATTCCTCGCCACCACCAAGGAATACGGCAATTTCATCGTCCGCTTCAAAATCAAACTCACGGGCTCAGAAGGCTTCCTCAATTCCGGTTTCCAAATCCGTTCCCAGAGGGTGCCCGGCGATTCAGAAATGTCAGGCTATCAATGCGACTTTGGCGATCCCACCTGGTGGGGCTGCATTTACGACGAGAGCCGCCGGAATAAATTGATGGCACAGTCTGACATGAAAGCCCTGGAGCCGGTGCTGAAGCGGAATGACTGGAACGATTATGTGATCCGCGCCGATGGCGCCCGCATCACCACCTGGATCAACGGCGTGATGGGAGTCGACTATACAGAAGCTGATCCCGCCATCGTGCAGACCGGCCGCATGGGCATTCAGGTGCATGGCGGCGGCAAGGCCCTCGTGCAGCTGAAAGACATCAGCATTGAAGAACTGCCACCCACCCCGAAACGGGAAGGCGCGGCCGAGCCGAAAAAATCCGCCAAGGTTTCCCCCCTTTCCCCCGCCGATGAACGGGCCGCGTTTTCAATGGCTCCCGGACTGGAAATGGAACTCGTGGTGGAGGAGGATCTGGACAAAGGTTATGGGAAATTTGTCGCCGTCCAGTTCGATCAACAGGGCCGGCTCTGGACCATGACCGCCCGGGAATATCCGGTGGATGCGAACGAAAACCCGGGAGCGGCCGATGCGCTTTACGCCAGCAAAGCCCAGGACCGCATCCTGATCTATGACGTCGAAAACCGCGGCGGAAATGGCCAGCCCATAAGTTTTGCCAAAGAACCGTCCGTCTTCGCGGATGGCTTGGCCATTCCCCTGGGTATCCTCCCTTACAAGGACGGCTGCTACACCCAGCACGGACATGATATCGTGTTTCTCCGCGATACGGATGGCGATGGAAAATCAGACAAGCGCGAGGTCATCCTGACTGGATTCGGCGTGCAGGATTCCCACCTTTTTCCCCACCAGTTCACCCGCGCCCCGGGCGGTTGGCTCTGGCTGGCGCAGGGCGCCTTCAATTACAGCAAAGTCACTGGCCCTGAAGGCAAAATCACGCCGTTCGACCAGACGCGCATGGCGAAATTCCGCCCGGATGGCGCGGAGTTCACCATCACCAGCAACGGCCCCTGCAACATCTGGGGCCTCGCCATGAACGGTGAAGGCGAAACCTTTATCCAGGAAGCCAACGACTTTGGTTATCCAGTGATGCCCTTTCACGAATACGGCAATTACCCTGGCTGCTCCAACGCCCAGTGGAAAAGCTACGGCCCGGAATTCCCCAACCTGGCCGACTTCCGCATGGGCGGCACGGGCCTGAGCGGCCTCGCCCTCACCGATGCCAGCGGCTCCTTTCCTGCGGAGTGGTCGGACGTGATGCTGGTGGCCAATCCAATCATCAACCGGATCCAGGCGATCAAGATGCACCGGAACGGGGATGGCTGGAGGCTCGAGCGCCTGCCGGACGTTGTCGCCAGCGGCGATGAGTGGTTCCGCCCCGTCGCCATGACCCTGGGGCCGGATGGCGGAGTCTACATCGTGGATTGGTATAACAAAATTATCAGCCACAACGAAGTGGCCCGCAACCACCCGGACCGCGACAAAAAGCGCGGCCGCATCTGGCGCTTGAAGGGAGCCGCCCAAAAGGGATTCGGGGTGCCCGACTTAACCAAAATGACAGACTCCGGTCTCGTTGCCAAACTGGGGAGCCCTGGCGTTGGCCAGTCCCACCTGGCATGGCAGACCCTGTCGGACCGGGCTCCCCTGGCCCCAGCCACCACAGCGGCCCTGGAAGCCAAAATCCAGGAGCCCGCTCCAGCCAAAACAGCATCCCCCTATCCGGATGCCGCCAGAATTCAGGCCTGGTGGACCCTGCGTGGGGCCGGGGTGGAATCCCCAGCTTCTCTCCAGGCAATAGCAAAATCCCCCAGCCGAAATGTCAGGCGGGAAGCCGCTGCCTCCGCTGCCAGCGCCGCCTTGGAACTGATCCGCGATCCTGACTTTGAAGTGCGCTGCACCAGCATCAACACCCTGGGTGCCAGCCTCACCACTTCCGCCCCACCCGCCGGGGCTCCGGATGCGGTGCTCGCCGCCATGGTAGGGGCAGCAGGCCCCGCCCTTGCAGAGCCCTCCCGCCCTTCCAGCCAAAGTGGACGCGCCATCAGGGATGGGGCCGCCTATCAGCGGGAGTTTGAACGCTACCTTGTCAGGATGTTCCTGGAAACCCAGCCCACCCGCGTCACGGCCTTCCTCGATGCTGGTGCCAGCCTGCCTCCGGAAAACCTCATGGTCGCCAGCCTTTCCCTGCCCGCCGCCCAGTCTGCTCCCAGAGTCGCCCGCCTCCTCGCTTCCCTGCAGCGTGGTCCCAGCGACGAGGAAATCCTGCGCCTCGCGGAAGCCCCAGCAGATCCCATGGTCCAGGCGGCGCTGGTCGCCCTTGTCAGGAAACCGGAGGGCCTGGAATCACTCCTCCGCCAGAAGACGAAATTCGACGCCCGCTCCATGGCCCCGCTCCTGACGGACGCCGCCCGGGACCTCCTGAAAACGAACCCGGCGCTGGCCTTGAAAACCATCACCGGTTTCAGCCTCACCAGTCTGGAATCCGCCGTCGCCGCCCTGCCCCTGGATGTCCCTGTTCTAACCGTCCTGAAGGAACTGGGCAGCACCCGGGCAGAACTCTTCGAGCCCCTCACCAAATCCGCCGACCCTGCCCTGCGGGATGCCGCCATTTCCGCTCTGGCGACCACCCCGGACCGGCTGCTGCCGCTTTGGACCAGCATGAATGCCAGCCAACGCCGCCGCTGCCTGGAAGCTCTGGGCGCACAGCCTGCCTCCGCCAAAGCGCTGGTCGCCGCCGTCCAGGATGGCCGGATTGCCAAAGAGGAACTGGATGGCCCCATGGTGGACCGCCTCCAGGCCGTGCTTAAGGATGATGCCAGCTGGAAGTCCCTGCTGGATTCCATGAGCAACCTTTTCGCCGATGTGCTGGATTTGAATGGCAGCGATAACGCTTTCGTCGCCACTAATCTAAAGCTGGAAGGGGCCTTCACCGTCGAGTCCTGGGTGAAGCTGGCCACCGGCATCAGCAACAAGGATAGCCTGCTGGGCGCTCCTGGCCAATTGGATCTGAACTTTTTCGATGGACGCCTGCGCGTCTGGACCGGAGGTGGCCTAAATGACATCGCGGTCGCAAAAAAAGCTATCGCCCCCGACGCCTGGATGCACGTCGCCGTGACCCGCGATGCCGCCGGCCACTTCCAGCTCTATCTCAATGGGGAGCCCGATGCTGCCGGCACCAGGAACGACCCCCGGCCCTATCAGGGACTCAGCATCGGCCGCAGCAACGTCGCTCAGGGCACCAAAGGGCAGTTCGCCGAATACCGCATCTGGAACACCTGCCGCAGCGCCAGCGAAATCCGCGCCACCTTCGACCGCACCAGCCTGAATGCCGCCGGCAATCTGCCTTCGCTGGTCTACTATCGTCCTCTCGGAGCTACCTGGGATCAACTCAATGGCCCCGCCCGGACCTTCCGCAGCATGGATTTCCCGGTCCTCATCACGCCCGATGCCGCCAAAGCCCTGGATGAAAAATTCGCCCACTACCGCAGCCTTGCCGAAAAGCCAGGTGACGCTGCCAAAGGTCAAGTGCTGGGTGCCATCTGCATGGCCTGCCACCTCGTCCAGGGCAAGGGCGGCATGATCGGGCCTAACCTCAGCAGCGCCGGAGCCATGGGCACGGAATCCCTGCTGCGCAACATCCTGACCCCGAACGCCGCCATGGAACCCGGCTACCGCGTCTACCGCGCAGAACTCACGGATGGCAGCATCCGCGAAGGCTTCCTCGCCGCCCAGGACGCCACCTCCATCGTGATGCGCCTCCCCGGCACCGAAGACCAGCGCATCCCCAAAGATCAGCTCCGCCGCAGCAGCTTCACCAAGCGTTCCCTGATGCCCGAAGGACTGGAACTCAGCTTCACCCCGGAACAATGGAGCGACCTCTTCTCCTGGCTGAAGTCCCTGAAATGACGTCAGGTTGTCATCCGACCAGGACATAATCCATCCTTGTCGGACACGCCCTTAGGCGCTATGCAAGCCTTTGCCGGGCTGCATCCACCAAGCCTGATGACGGCGGACTCCGGTCCGTTTTCATCGCTCCGGGGTTACCCCGGGGACCTGCCCTACGAACCCAATCCATGCGCGCGAGCCACAATGCGCCCCGGCGCATGACCGCTCACGCACGACAAGACACGTTGGGGGATGCAGTTCCGGCACCTGTTGCAGATGACCCGGGCTCCGCCGGCGGGATGGTTGTAGCCCAGGACAGCTGCGGCTTCGTTTGCCAGACTTGAGCACCGGGTTTAGCACTCAAAAATGACGCGCACCCGCCAAATCGCAGCATCAATCGCGCAGGGCATCACCACAGGTCCCCTGACGGCAGAATCTGTGGCCAGGGTATTTCAACGCGTGCTGGGCAGAAATTACCGTTTTGTCCCTGAGGTGCTCGACCGCCTGTTGGCCCCGTTGGGACATGCCGTCCGCGTCAGACAATACCGGGTGCAACGTCTGCTCTTGAACGATGACGGGTTCATCCAGGGTTGTCTCGGGCATGTTTTCCCCCGGCTCCATCTGGAGGCCTACCATCAAGCCGAACCTGAAATGATGCCTGCGCCCGGCGCGGCCTGCCAGTGGCAGGTGCCCGCCATTGTCACTCCTGGCGATCTTGCTGGATGGCTGGGCGTGGATATGCCACGGCTGCTCTGGCTGGCAGATGCCCGCACCACCGAAGCCCGGATGCCGGAAGGTCCCCTGCGGCGCTATCATTATCGGTGGATCATCAAAAGCCACGGTGGCGCACGCCTGATCGAAAGCCCCAAGCCGCTGCTCAAAGCCCTGCAACGCCGCATTCTCACCGGAATTCTGAATCACATCCCGCCCCACCCCGCTGCCCACGGTTTCCGGCGCGGTCGCAGCATCGTGAGCTTCGCGGTGCCCCACCTGCAGCAATCCATGGTGCTGCGTATGGACTTGGCAGATTTCTTTCCCAGCCTGCCCCGCTGGCGGGCACGGGCCATTTTCATGACCGCCGGCTACCCGGAACCCGTGGCCACCCTGCTGGCCAATCTTTGTGTAAACACCACGCCCACCCAGGTTCTGCTGGAGTGTCCTGCCGCCCTGGGCATCGGACAGCGCTGGTCTCTGAAAAAACGCTATCAAACACCCCATCTGACCCAGGGCAGTCCTGCCTCCCCCGCCCTGTCAAATCTTTGTGCCTATCGCTTGGATCTCCGGCTTTCGGGCCTGGCGAAGGCCGCCGGCGTCAACTACACCCGCTACGCCGACGATCTGGTCTTCAGCGGCGGCGGTGATTTTGCCCGCCGTGCCGAACGCTTCCATCACCAGGTCCTGACCATCGCCATCGCGGAGGGATTTGAACCCCATCTCAGGAAAACCCGGTTCATGCCGCGCTCCACCGCCCAACGCGCTGCTGGTATCCTCCTCAATGAAAAACCCAACACCAGCCGCAAGGAGTATGAGGTCCTGAAAGCGATCCTCCACCATTGCACCACCCAGGGACCTGAATCACAAAACCGTGCGGACCATCCGGAATTCCAAGCCCATCTGGCAGGACGCATCGCCCACATCCGGCAGGTGAATCCTGCCCGTGGCGAAAAGCTGGCATCGCTTTTCCAGCTCATCGATTGGTCAGGGAATCCGGGAATGACGGCCAGCCTTGAATCCTGAGCCATGGGTGTCTCTGACGGGGCAGAGGCCCGCTCTTCTGCGGGATCCTGCTGAAATAGGGGAAACCCGCAGGCTTTTTCCCGTATGCGGCAGGGAGGTTTGTGCCACCTTGCCCATTATGAAGAGTGACGAACGGATTCTTGAATTGCCCCAGCCGATTATCGACCGACTCCGGGAGGTGATCGCGAGAATCCGGCGTTTGCATTGGATCAAGGGAAGTCTGCTGACACTGGCGGCGGCGGTAGCGGCGGTGATGGCGGTGATGGCGGTGGATGCGGCGTTTTCCCTGGAAGCGATGCCGCTGCGGCTGGGGCTTTCGCTGGCAGGGCTGGGCTTTACCGCCTGGGTGGGGTG
>CAMDJM010000055.1 GCA_945900785.1 Akkermansia muciniphila | reverse complement strand
TGGGCATAGAAGATGCCCGTGGGAAGGCGGAGAATGGTGTGAAGTTCGGTGGTTTCCATCAACTTCCGCCGCACGGTTTCCCCGGCTCCGCCTTCGAAGAGCACGTTGTCAGGCAGCACCACGGCGGCCCGGCCCGTGGTTTTCAGCATGGCGCGGATGTGCTGGAGGAAGTTGAGCTGTTTGTTTGAAGTGGTGGCCCAGAAATCCTGACGGTTGTAGGTGAGATCATCACGCTCCTGTTCGCCTTCCTCGTTCGTGAAGGTCATGCTGCTTTTCTTGCCGAAGGGCGGATTGGCCAGCACGTAGTCCACGGCCACCGCGGGCTGGGCGACCAGGGCATCTGCTGAGGAAATAAGAGACTCCCCATCGATCTCGCCAATGTTATGGAGGAAGAGATTCATCAGGCAAAGGCGTCGGGTTCCGGCCACGATTTCATTCCCGGAGAAGGTTCCCTTCTTGAGAAAGGCCCGCTCGTCCTTGTTCAGCGTGTTTCCTTCCCGCGTCAGGTAGTCGTAGGCCGCGAGAAAGAAACCACCGGTGCCGCAGGCCGGATCGGCGATGGTCCTGCCTGGTTCGGGGGCCACGCATTCGACCATCGCGGCAATCAGGGCGCGGGGCGTGAAGTATTGCCCGGCTCCGGACTTGGTGTCCTCCGCATTCTTTTCGAGGATCCCTTCGTAAATGTCGCCTTTGGTGTCTGAACCCAGCATCACCCACTCCACGCCATCCACCATCTCGATGAGCCGGGCGAGTTTCGCCGGATCGCTGATCTTGTTCTGCGCCTTGGTGAAGATCTGCCCCAGCATCCCCTTGCCCGTGCCGAGTTCCCGCAGGGTTTCGACATAGTGGACCTCCAGTTCAGCTCCTTTCAGCGGTTTGAGTGCCGGCCAGGCGTATGACTTCGGCACCCCGACATCGCGTTTGTAGGGCGGACGGGAGTATTCGTCCGCCATCTTGAGAAAAATCAGATAGGTCAGCTGCTCCAGATAGTCCCCGTAGCCGACACCGTCGTCGCGCAGGGTGGTGCAGAAGCTCCAAACCTTGGAGATGATGGATTCAGTGGTCATGATGTTTGGTCCGGGGTGTCTTGGCCGCGGATCTTCCGTTTGTCGGCTTCGGATACGATGCGGCTTGCCAAGGCTCCATGGGTCAGTCTATCGAGGATGTCACCAGGGAAGTCGAGCTTGGCAAGAATTTGCTTCCTTTGCCATTGATCGCAGATCTCCAGCAGAGATTTTGTGAACACGTTATTGCAATCGACCACGGAATCCCTCGTGAAATCGGCATAGTCCGCTTCGCCGATCTCGACCACCGTGCACGCGGGTTCTCTTGCGCGGCGTCTTTTGACCGAATCTACCTGTGAGGAAGCTACCACCAGCAGGAGCACTTCATCACCGATGGGATCCGTGTTGAGCACGATAAAATAATGGGGCTCAGCCGAGGTCAGGGTGCGCTCCGCCATGTAATAGACGGTGCCTCGTCTCAAGGAGAGTCGGATTTCCCAGGGAATTTGCATGGTTCTACCGCCACAAGGACTCCACCGCGTGCAGTTCCTCCAATTGCAATCTCAGATCATCCTGCTCCTGCCCGGTGAGCGGAGGCATGCGATCCACGCCTGCTGGAGGATTCTCGATGAAGTCCGGGTAGTGCATCGGCACCCGGGACTCATAGGGGGAAGCGAGCCGCACTTCATGGCGTTTCCATTCCGGGAAAAGGTGGGTTTCATCGGCGAGTCCGAAGCCGTCTTTGCTCCCGTATTGGCTCCAGGCATAGGCAAGTGCTTCAAGATCGGTTTCCGAAAATTCGGCCCGGTCCACCTCGGCCAGGGAGCGGTAATCATGGCCTGCCGGGGAGAGAAATTGTTCCGCATACTGACGTTCGTTGTCACCAAGGAACTCCGACATTTCCGCCAGATCCTTGCAGGATGAAGCCACGGGACCGTATTTCATGGCGATGTAACGGTCGTTGGTGATCGGCCTGCCGTAGAGCCGCAGGTGATAGCGGTCCGCAAAAAACACCAGCTTCAGAGCCTTCAACTTGTTCATCCGCCCGGATGCTGCGCGGGCGAAAAAGTTCAGAGCCTGGGTCGCTTTTCGGTGGGCAAAAGACAGAGTCATCGGAAAGGTTGGGTCGTAGAATCCTGCGGGATCGGCAAGCGGTGAAGTCCACAGGCAGGCGATTCTAATCAGCAATGAGCAATGTCCTTCCGGCCTGTCGTTTTTTCAATTGCTCATTATCTGGGGGAAACGGCTTGGATCCCCCCCGGCTTTTTTCGGAAGTGGGTGACCACGGTGACCACAGGAAGACCCTGAACATCATTGACAACGCAGGGATGTGTCTTATTTTGAGAACAGCTTATCAACCATGTGTTGAAGGAGTAACGAGGCCGTCCTTCGGGGCGGCCTCCGCATTTTCAGGATGGATCATTTCCAAAATTCCTTAAATTCGGTTTCTAATTTGCGTTGCCGGTGGAGCCTTTCGACCGGATACGCTGTCCAGACCATTACGTAATCGGTTCGTTCCGCGATGATCACCACGTAGCTAAAATCCGGCAGAGCCAATATCACACGATCTTCACTACCCCGCTTATTTTTCCACCAGACAATCAGGTCACCCTCTTTCGGTTTCTGGCCCGTGAATTGTGCGACGATCGCTCTCGGCCAAGCGATACGTTCGCAGCGCCTGAAATCAGGAGGCCTTTCCTCTTCGATGGCCCCTTCCGAAGTTAAATGCCAGAATGTTGCGCTTTTTCCACGGTATTCCGGATGTCGTTTAAGGCTGAGCCGTTTACCAGGCCATGTCGGAGGGTTGGACGCAAAATCCCGCAGGAACTGGTCATGGATGGCCTCAAGATAGTCTTCCCAATTTCCGTAATGGTTGAATTCAATCAGAGCCGGCAGCCAATTTTCGCCGTCAGTCATGGCTGCTTCCCTCCCAGCGTAGCAGGTTGAATTTGCTGGCCCGCAGCAGCGTGCTTTTTTGTAGGGTCAGGCGGGAACGCTGTTTCACCCGTTCTACGAGGGCTAGTTTCGCCGGACTGGTGGAAAGGCCCCGGTTCGTGTAGCCGACCGCTCCGATCAGCAGATCGCATAACTGAAGCAACTCCGACTCCTTGGATACCACAGGCTGCACTCTTTTGATGATGCTGCGGTCGAAATCATAGGAATTGCTGCAAAGGACTTCATGAAGTTTTGCTGCCTTCCTTCCGCTGAGCGTGTCTTTCCAATCAATGTAGATGCAGTGATGGTTTTCAGGCTTCAGAAGCACTTTCAGGAGGGTGAACAGCATCTTGTAATACCAGTCATCGTGGCTCTGACCCCGGCTGCCGTGCTCCAGGACCTGTTTATCCGGAATTAGGACTCCCCGGAAACAAAGGTCATCGTCATCAAAGAAATAATCTATCCAAGCCAGATAGAAGTCGAGCTTCGCCGGAGAAACTTTCCCCCATTTGATCTCGGTGCTTTGCGGGAGACCATGACGCTGCTTGATCTCGCGGAGACGGACGCTGATCTCTCTTCGTTGTTCCAATGGGCAGGACAAAGCTCCCAACGTTATCGCCGATTGGCCGTCGTTTTCCAGGTGGCAGCTCTCATCGCAATAGATATTGATCGTCTGGCTCATGGATTCGCAGTGCGTATACGGGTAAGGGATTTCGTTGAAGATTTCCGAACGGCGTCGCGTTCCTTCCGGATGCGTTCCAACAGCACGGCGGCTGGTTCGTCCGTGGGGTCCTGGGGGACGAGTTGGCCGGAGAAGGCCTTTTTCAGGATAGACTGGCGGAGGGCTTCGCTGCGCTTCAAGGCGGTGTCGATCTCCCGCTCGTTTTGCTCGATCACCGTGAACTGCTCGTCGAGCAGGCGGACGATTTCCTGTTGTTCGGGGAGAGAGCAAACGGGAAGCCGATAGCGGTTCAACAAAGCTTGGTTGATCTTGTAGATACCGGCTGTTGTCCGGGCGGAACTTTCGATTTGCCTCCGCACCTGCTCGGAGTTCCACAGATAGACAAAGAACGAAGGCTCGACAATGCACAGGTCCAGCGGCAAGCGAATCATGGTGTCGGGAAACGCAATGTCCGCGTCTTCACGCACGACACCGCCACGACCAACAAGTTTGATGCTGCCGTTTCCGCGACTTATGAGAAAATCACCTTTGCGAACAACATGATTTGCCGCTTCGGCTGCGTCCCAGTCACCTTCCTTGTTTTCGCGAAGGTCAATGGTGCCGTTTTTTAGGGCGGTGAGACGCAGCACCCTGAACCCGCCTGCGCGATCTTTCACGGAGCGCCCGTTCGTGGGCTTGGAAGTGAGAACATCCGAAACCTCCACTTCACGCCAACCTACACCAGCAAGTTGTCTGGGATTCTGTTCCCGCCAGGTGGCGGTGAGTTTGCCCTCGAAGGCTTGTTTGAGGAGGGACTGGCGGTAGACGCCGAGTTGCCGCCGAGCCTTGCGCAGACTCTCCTCCCCGGCGTCCAACTCACTGAACAGTTCCTCGATCTTGGCGACGATCCGCTTCTGCTCGTTGAGGGGCGGGAGTCCAAATTCGATTGCCCCGAGTTCATTCAAGCGGATTCCCAAGACTGTAGTGCCACTACTTTTGCCAATGATCGTCTTTGAGAGTGATTTGAAAAGATACCTGACAAAAAGGGGAGGCATACCTGCCTCTGGGGAAACCACTTTAAGATCTTGATTAATCGCAGTCTCAATCGTGGGAATGATTGTTTCGCCGGGAGAAATTCGGGTAACTACAATTACGTCACCAGGTTTTGCCAAGGTGGTGGCGCTCGCTTTGAACCCTTCTGAGGAAATGGAATCGATCGTGGATGAAAGACGCACGCCTTTAATGTCTTTGACCGATGCCCAAGGAATGTCGCCGTTCCAGAAGGTTGCCTTCTTTTTATCTGGAGTTCCACCTCCTCTGAACTTGAAAACGTCTCCAAGAGAAACTGAATGCCATCCTTTTGGAAATTCTGCTTCACTCACGCCACCAGCCCTCCATTGAGTTCCTCAATCAAGTTATCCATATGGTCTCCAAAAAGCTGATACATTTTACCGAGTCCTCCCTGGGCGTCGAAGGGGGCGAAGTCAAGGTCTTCGCGGTCGAAGCGGAAGCTGGTGCTGATGTGGTCGCGGATGAGCTGGAGCCAGGCGGTTTGGGCTTCGGTGAATTTGTCAGGGGTTCCGGCGTGTTTCTGCATGATCCAGGATTGGAAATTCCGGCGGACAGTGACCTCGAAGTCCGTGAGCTTTTCATCCAGCCCGGTGGTGCGGCGGATGAGGGCGACGAGGGCGGTCAGTTCCGTGAGGGGGCGGGCGTTTTCCGGCAGGGCATCGAGGCGGGCGTAGGCTTCCCAGACGCGGAGCGGGGCCAGCTTGGGGGCGTGGGTTTTGAGGGCGGCCAGGACTTCCTTGATCTGGGCGAGGGTGAGTTCCTGGCGGCGCTGGGGTTGATCGTAATAAATGGTGAGGGCGGTGAGCTGGTCCTTGTGCGCTGTGAGGAAGGTAGAGAAGTCGGCGGCCATCTGCCCGGCGTTTTCCCGGGCATCGGCATCCCACTCGGCGCGGAGCAGGATATCCAAGGTGTCGTTATCAATGGTCTGGAGATTGGCGGTGCAGGTCTCGATGATGAGCGTGACGGTAGCCCCACTGAGTGGCTTGGCCGCGGCCGCCACCAGTTCCTGCTGCGCCTTGTCCCGGGCGAAGTCGCCGGGGTCGGTGCCTGCAGGTTGGCCAGCGATTTCCAGCGCCCGTTGTTCAATGCGGTCGCCATCAATGGCGGCGAAGAGATTTCTAATGATAGTCTGGAGCGGCACGTCACCGGCTTTTTTCGCGATGTCCGTCTTTTGCTGGGGCGTCAGTTGGCGCTCAATCCGCGCCAGCCGGCCGGCCAAGGAGGAAACGGTATCTGCATCATAGGAACCCATGACCACTTCCATGGCCAGATCCTTGAAGGGAACGGAGGGCCGGGTGATGAGCGTGGGGCTGGCGGTCTTGCAGGACTTCGTGACGCCGATGGCATCGACGATCACATAATGCGTCTTGGCCGTTTTGGCGGACGGGCTGGCTTTCTTCAGGGCATCGTGATCCAGCGTGCGGGTGCCCCGGCCTTTCATCTGCTCGAAGTAGCCGCGTGACTTCACATCCCGCATGAACAGGAGGCACTCCAGCGGCTTCACATCCGTGCCGGTGGCGATCATGTCCACGGTGACGGCGATGCGTGGATAGAAATCATTCCGGAACTGGCTGAGGACGGACTTGGGGTCCTCCTCGTTCTTGTAAGTGATCTTTTTGCAGAAGCGGTTTTCCTCATCGAACTCTTCCCGGACGATCTGGATGGTATCGTCCGCATGGGAATCCGTCTTGGCGAAGATGAGGGTCTTCGGCACTTCCTCGCGGTCCGGGAAAATGACAGGAAGCGAATCCCGGAAGGCGCGGATGACGGTGCGGATCTGGGTCGGATTGACGATCTCCCGGTCCAGCGTGGTGGAGGCATAGCGGGCGTCCTCGTCTTCCTGTTCCCAGCGTTTGGCGCGGGTGAGTTTTTCCCGTTTCTCCACGAGCCCCTTAAGCACGGTGCCGCCGTTCCGGGTGACTTCGGTTTCGATGAGGAAGACTTCGTTCCCCACATTTACGCCATCCGCGACAGCCTGCTCGTGGGTGTATTCCGAGACGACGTTCTGCTTGAAGAAGCCGTAGGTGCGGTTGTCCGGCGTGGCGGTGAGCCCGATGAGGAAGGCATCGAAGTATTCCAGCACCTGCCGCCAGAGATTGTAGATGGAGCGGTGGCATTCATCGATCACGATGAAGTCGAAGTGCTCAATGGGCACCTTTTCATTGTAGGTGACGGGGAAAGGCTCTTTCCGGCGCGGGCGGGCTTCCGCCGGATTTTCCTGCTCGTCCGTGGCATCGAGTTCCTTGCCTTGGAGGATGGAATACATCCGCTGGATGGTGGAGATGCAGACCTGCGCATCCTTCGGCACATGGGAGGAGGTGAGCCGCTGGACGGAGTAAAGCTCCGTGAACTTTCGGTTATCATCCGTCGGCGTGAAGGCCATGAATTCCTGCTCCGCCTGCTCGCCGAGGTTCCGGGTATCCACCAGAAACAGAATGCGCTTGGCGCGGGAGAATTTGAGCAGCCGGTAGATGGCCGTGATGGCGGTGAAGGTCTTGCCGGAGCCGGTGGCCATCTGAACCAAGGCCCGGGGACGGGCTGCTTTCAGCGAGACATCGAGCTGGGTGATGGCACCGATCTGGCAATCCCGGAGGGCGGTGGGATCCAGAAAAGGGAGAGCTTGGAGCCGCATGCGTAGTGAGGTGCCTTGGGCAAGAAGCTCGCGGAGCGTTTCCGGACGGAGGAACGAGAAGACTTCCCGGGAGCGGGGCTTGGGGTCGCGCTGGTCGGTGAAACGCGTAATGACGCCCGTGGATTCGTAAAGGAAAGGCAGGGGGATGCCGGTTTTCTGGATCCACTTCAGTTTGGAAGCGGAGTAACCCACGGTTTGTTCCTCAACGGTCGTGAGGTTGTGGCCGAGCGTTTCCTTTTTCGCCTCAATGACCCCGACCGGTTTCCCGTCGACAAAAAGCACGTAGTCCGCAGGGCCGGTATCGGTCTGGAACTCGCGAATGGCCTGGCCTGCACCGACGTGGAGATTGAACGACTTTTTGTCCTGAACCTCCCAACCGGCAGAACGGAGCTGGGTATCGATCAGGTCTCGGGCAACCTGTTCCGGATTTTGGTTGGGAGCGGCAGGCATTCAGATGCAAGGAAGGGTTTCAGTGGCCTGTGCCACCCATGTTGGAACGGAGGCGAATTCAGATGACTGTTTCAGAGTAGAGAACAAGTCATGCCCGGCAAGTAAATTCCTGACCGATTTTTTAGAACTTTGAAGATGATTTCCAAATGAAAAATTTACCAGAAAATTGGATTTGGCGCTGCCAGTCCGGGGGAGTTTCCAATTCCAAAAGGGAATGCAATCCATCAGGATTTACTTCAAGATCGGACTCCCGGCAGGAAGTCCCCGGCAAAAAAGCTGGAAAAAGCCAGATAAAGGGACTTGGCGGAAGTTAGCAGCGGATTCTGGAGAGCATCCAGATCGTTCTGGAAGGCATCGGGAGCATTCTGGATGCTCTCCAGAGGGTTCTGGATCGGATCCAGAGCGGTTTGGTGGGGCGGGGAGCGCCCTGGAGGGCGTCAAGAGGGCTCTGGATCCGATCCAGAATGGGCGGGTGACTCCCAGATGGGGGGCAGGAGGAGCACGGAGGAAAAAATTTATAGTGCCTTAAAAATTGTTTTTGTGTTTGGCGGGAGCGGGTGCCAAGGTGTTATCGCGCCATGCGGGCGTTTCCGCAGGCGTCATAACTAACTCCTATAGAAACTGCTCTTCCATGAAGTCCCCGATACTTCAGATTCCGGACATTCCAAGGAAACAGGTGTCTTCAGGTTCCCGTTGAAGGAGGAGTGAAACTTATGAACGCCTCCTCCCCAATTTCCTCCCGCTCCGGATTATGGATTTTCCCGCGAAACCACCCTTCCCTCTGGGCAGTGCTCCTGCTGCTGGCTGCGGCAGGCTTGGTCCGGGCGGAAAATTCTGCTCCCGCCGCCTTGGAAAAACCCGCTGTGGCCAGTGCCAAGGTCCGCGTTACGGTCCAGGTCTTCGGCCGGCCAGTCGGACCCACGGTGGCGGCGAAGGTGACGGTTTCCAGCCAGGATGAACCCGCGCTGCGGCTGGAGGGCACCAGCAAAACATCGGCGGCGGATGCGGGCGATCATCTGGTCTTTGAGCTGCCTGCGGGACGCACCTGGAACGTGGAGACCAGCCAGGAAGGGAATGTCCGGCGGCAATACTACACCACCCGGATGGAGGCGGAGGATTTGCTGAAAATATTCATGAGCGGCATTCCTGACGTGAAATTGCCCCCGCATTTTTGCGTCTTTCCGCCCGCCGTGGTGGATGTTTTGCCTCCGGGTGATGTGGAAAAATTGAAGGCGGCCTGCACGGGATTTTTCAATCTCCCGGCCGGTCAGCAAGCCGGATACCGCTTCCCGGACGGGCTGGATCAGGCGCTCCTGACCAACGAGCCGGCAGCCCGCCGGGCGGTGTGGGAGGCGTTCCTGTCTTCCACCAATCATGGGGATCTCCGGAAGAATTTTGAGACCAGGCAGGCCCGCTTTGAGGAGCATGTCAGCCCTTACACGGTAAAATCCGTGGGCACCAAGCCAGAACAGGGATGGGGCCTTTTCATTGCCATGCACGGCGGAGGAGGGACCACCCAGGAATTCAATGATGCCCAATGGAAAAAGATGCAGGGCTATTACCGGGATCACCCGGAAACCGGAGGCTACCTCTATGTGGCCCTGCGGGCTCCTGACAATACCTGGAATGGATTCTACACCGGCTACGCCTACCGGCTGATGGCGAATCTGGTGCAGCAATTCCTGCTCTGCGGGGAGGTGAATCCTGACAAGGTATTCCTGATGGGTTATTCCCATGGAGGCTACGGAGCCTTCGCCATGGGCCCGAAGATGCCGGACCGCTTCGCGGCAGTGCACACCAGCGGAGCCGCCCTGGCCGATGGGGCGGTGCCAGACACCCTGCGGAATACCCCATTCATTTGCATGATCGGAGAGCGGGACACTGCCCATGGCCGTATTGAGCGCTGCCGGGAATTCGACCGGGAAATCACCCGGCTACGCGGGGATCGCTCCGATATTTATCCTGTCACAGTGCAGTTCATCGCAGATCATCCCCACTCCGGATTGCCGGACCGCGAGAGTATTGCGGACATGAATCCCCTCGTCCGCCATCCCGCGCCCCGGGAGCTGACCTGGGCCCTCACGGATGCGGTGATTACGGATTTTTACTGGCTGCGCACTCCGGCCCCGCAGCCAGGCGGGCGCTTCGAAGCCACCTGCCAGAATAACACCGTAACGGTCAGCGCACGTCCCGGCGGGGCTGGGGCCACTGTATTCCTGGATGCGCGCCTCGTGGATTTTTCCAAGCCCGTCACCCTGACAGTAGGCGGCCAGAGCACCACTCATGAGCTGAAACCCAGCCTGCGCACCTTCTGCGAAACCATGCAGCGCCGGGGCGATCCCCAGCTGGCCTTCTCTGCCGCGCTGCCCCTGGCAGCCCCGGCCAAATAGCAAATCCGCGCCGCAGCCGGCAGCGTCGGGCTTTTATATTCCTATTCATTTTCCTTTTTACTTTTTCCCATGAACCCATCTGTGCCCGCCACGCCGCATCCATTATTCCGGCGCTCGTTTTTAAAAACGTCAGCAGGGCTGGCGGCGGGTGCCCTCCTGCCCCTGGGGCCAGCGCCGGCGGCGGAGACCAAAGGACCTCTGATGGCTTATGTCGGCACCTACACCTCGCCGCTGAAAAACATGAAAGCGACCCAGGTGGACCTGCCGCCGGGGAATGGAAAAGGCATCCATCTTTTCACGGTGGAGCGCAGCACCGGAGCGATGACGCCCGCTGGCGTGCATGAAATGGTCACCAGCCCGAGCTGTCTGGCCTTCAACGCGGCACGCACCATCCTTTACTCCGCCAATGAAACGGAACGCATCGGCGATACCGAAGCAGGATCGGTCAGCGCCTTTGCCGTGGACCCAGCCAACGGTCAGTTGAAGCTGCTGAACGCAGTTAGTTCCGGCGGCAAGGGACCGGCCTATCTCAGCGTGCATCCCTCGGGAAAATATGTCCTGGTGGCGAACTACTTCGGCGGATCCGTCGCCGTGCTGCCCGTCCTGGCAGACGGCAGCCTGGGTGCGGCCACAGACCTGCAAAAATCCGAGGGGCCGATTGGTCCCAAAAAGGCCACCAACGCCCCACCCGGCAGCTTCGCGATCAGTGGCCACGACCAAACCCACGCCCACATGATCGAGGCCGATCCCGCCGGTCGGTTTATCCTCTCCATCGATCTCGGGCTGGACCGGATTTACAGTTGGAAGCTGGACGCGGAGCAAGGGAAGCTCATCCCCAACACCCCACCCTTCATCAACCTGCCCCCCGGGGATGGCCCGCGTCACTTTGCCTTCCATCCCCGGCAGCCGTGGATGTATTCCGTCCAGGAGGAAGGCTCCAACGTGGTGCTCTTCGATTACGATGCGGCCCAGGGCCGGCTCACTCCCCGGCAAACCATTTCCAGCCTGCCCCCCGGATTTGCCGGCAGCAATTTCTGCTCGGAAATCCTGCTCTCCCCGGATGCCCGCTTCGTCTACGTGGGAAACCGCCTGCATGACAGCATCGGCATTTTTTCCATCGGTGAGGGCGGCCTGCTCACCTTCCTGGGCGAGGAATGGACCCGGGGCAACTATCCCCGCAGCTTCAGCTTCGACCCCACCGGCACCTTCCTCTATTGCTGCAACCAGCGCGGCGACAACGTCACCTGCTTCCGCCTCAACCCGGCCTCCGGTGCCTTGGATTTCACCGGCCACTACACGCCGGTAGGGAATCCTTCGATCATCGTCTTCCGGGAGCTGTGAGGACGGAGCGGGGATGCCTGGGCAAGTTGGGCGGCGCTCCCATCTTCAAATTCCATGCCACATCAAAAAACGACTTGCATCCCCCGGCACATCCTTTATTGGTCAACCCCTTAATTTTCCCCCGTCTTATACTACCATGGCTAAAACCTGCTGGCTCGAGCGCCAAAAGCGCAAATCTGCAACCGTCGCGAAATATGCTGCCCTCCGGGCCCAGCTGAAGAAAGAAAAGGACTACATCGGTCTGACCATGCTTCCCCGCGATGCTTCCCCGACCCGCCTGACCAACCGCTGCCAGCTCACCGGCCGCCGCCGTGGCTACCTCGCCCGCTTCAAGCTCTCCCGTATCGCGTTCCGTGAACTCGCTTCCGCAGGCATGATCCCCGGGGTGACGAAGTCCAGCTGGTAATCCAGCTTTTACCCTTATTTTTATTTTCCCGATGCAGGGCCGGAATACCGTGAGTGTTCCGGCCTTCATTTTGTCCCCGATTCGGCCTGGTTCCCGCTATTTTAATGCGGTCCAACGCCGCAGAAGCCAACCTTCACCCCTCCAACTGCCCGGACGGCCTTTCCAAAATGAGTCACCAGACCAAATCCAATTTTGAACTCAAGCTCCCTCCAATTTCCTTTCCGGCCTTTTTTTATTCGTGCCATCTGTCCCATCCGTGCTATCCGTGGACTTAGCCTGGTTTTTAACCCCCTACCGCTGTGCCCATCTACGAATACATCGCTGCTGACCCTGGGAAATCCTGCCGCATCTGTGCGAAGGGTTTCGAACTGATGCGCCCTATGGACCGTGCTCCGCTGGAGATCTGCTACCTCTGCAAAAACCCCGTCCGTAAACTCGTATCCCAAGTCAATACGCCCAAACTGACCAAACCGCTTTCCGTCTCTGACGCCAAATCCAAAGGCTTCACCATCATGAAACGCCGCGACAAAGGCGTCTACGAAAAACTCTGACAGTCCCTTTCCCTCCACACCCCAGCACGCCCTGCTTCCTTCCATCAATCCGTTGCCTCACCTGTCTCATCCCGCGCCGGATTCCCCAGAATGAACCTGCCCACCCTCCCATTTCCCGCCTTGCTGGCGGAAACTGTCGCCGCAATTCCCAGTAATCAGGAAATCGCCTGGCAACTCCTGCTTGTCTTCCTCCTCGTTCTGCTCAAAGGCGTCTTCGTCGCGGCCGAGTTCTCCCTCGTTAAAGTCCGGGCCAGCCAGATTGATGAGCTGGTGCAGGAAAGTAAAGCCTCCAAAGCCGCCCTCCGCGCCAAATCCATGGTGCACCGCCTGGAAGATTACGTCGGAGCCACCCAATTCGGCATTACCCTCACCAGCATCGCCCTCAGCATGTTGGGGGAGCGTTTCATTGTCGCCTGGCTCGGAGCCCAGTTTGACAGCTTCAATCTCCTCCCACCCGCTGCCGCACACCTCCTCGCCTTCGTCCTTGTCCTCATCATCCTTACCTTTGTCGATGTCGTCTTTGGTGAACTGATGCCGAAATCCATCGCCATCCGCCGATCCCTTGCCACTACCCTCCGGCTCGGCGGTCCCCTCAGCGGCTTCGAGTTCATCTTCCGCTACTTCATCCGCCTCCTCAATGGCAGCGCCAACTTCATCATGCGCGTCATCTTCCGCATCGAACCGGACCACGATGGCCTCCATAACATCCACAGCGTCGAAGAACTCCAAATCCTTGTCGCCGAATCCCAGCGCTCCAACCAAGTCACCGCTACTGAGCGCGAGATCTCCATCAACGCCCTCGAATTGAGCGAGCTGACCGCCCATGACGTGATGACCCCGCGCACCGAGATCATCGCCATCGATCCCAAAGAGGACTTCCAGACCAGCCTCACCATGGCTCTGGAGTCGAAGCACACCCGCTTCCCCCTGCGCGAGCGGAACCTCGACCACTGCCTCGGCGTCGTCCACATCAAGGACTTCTTCCGCATCATCAATGACCCCAAGCCTGACCTCATCAAAATCCGGCGGGAAATCATCATCGTCCCCGAAACCCAGGCGCTCGACGAGCTGCTGAAGACCTTCCTCAGCCGCCAAGCCCACATGGCCCTCGTGGTGGATGAATTCGGGGCCACCGTCGGCATGGTCACCCTGGAAGACGTGCTCGAAGAACTCGTCGGCGAAATCCAGGACGAATTCGACACCCCCATCCGCGAAAACGGCTTCGACCGCCTCAGCGGGGAGGAATTTGAAGTCGACGGCAAAATGCCCCTCTACGAACTGGCCGAGCACAGCGACCTCGAACTCAACAGCGAGGAAGTCTCCACCATTGGTGGTTATATCACCTCCCATGTCGGCCACCTCCCCGGCGTCGGCGAAACCACGGAGATTGAAGGCTACGAAGCCACCGTCAAGGAAATGGACGGCCGCCGCATCCTCCGCCTCCACTTCAAACGCCGCTCCGCCATCACAGAGGACGCCGCCGCCGCTGCGGCGGCCGAACTTTCCGCTGAATAAGCCGTTCCTCCTATGACCCGGCAGGAAAAAATCATCGCCCTGGGTCTCCTCGCCGCCCTCCTCCTCGGCGGCATCGTCCGCACCCTGCGGCACCGGACGCCGGGCAATGATTTAACACATCCGTCCTTGAAGACTGCGCTCAAAGATTAATGATCCAGACATGAGCAAGGTCCCCTTCGAAAAAGCAGTTGCCGACGCCGCACGGCAGGATCCGCGCTACGGGGCAGATGCCTACATTTTCCTGCGCGACGCCCTGGACGTCACCATCAAAGTCCTCCAGCACGGCCGCAACGACCAGATCAACCACGTCTCCGGCCCGGAACTCTGTCAGGGCTTCCGGGACTACGCCCTGGAGCAATTCGGCCCCATGGTGCCCACCATCCTCGACGCCTGGGGCATCCACACCACGCGCGACATCGGGGAAATGGTCTTCAACCTCATCCGCACCGGAGCCTTTAGCCGCAGCGATTCGGATAAAATCGAGGACTTTGAAAACGTCTTTGCCTTCGCAGACGCCTTTGAAAAACCCTTCCTGCCCACCCGGGGCACCACCCCTGCCCCAGCCAAATCCCAGCCCGCCGCCAACCCACGCCGCAAAAACCAAGCGACCGGCCCAACTGACTGAAAGATCCCCCCGCCCAGGAGATTTTCAAATTCCAGTTTTTCCCGCCCCAAGGGAGCACGGGGCTCCGGCCCGTCTGTGCTGCCACGGAGATTTTCAAATTCCAGCTTTTCCCACCGCTCTTCCCCTGCTCCTGTTCATATGCGCTTTTTTCCTCTGCTCCTCGCTGCCGGTCTTCTGGCCTCCTGCAAAACCGCCCCCAAACCCGCTGACCCCACTGCCGCCACCGATCCAAAAGGAGCCCCCACCTCCGCCGCCGCCGGTGGCCTGGTCTCCCCAGCAGACGTCGCCACGGTCAATTCCTATTTTAAAACCCACAAGACCAACGGGATGCTTCCGGCGGCACCCGTGCCCGCCATCACCGCCGCCAATTCCCGCTTCGTGGTCGACCTCGACGGCCAGCGCACTTACTTTTACACGGACGGAAAACTCCTCGCCGCCGCTGCCATCGCCAGCGGACGCAAATATTACCGCACCGAAACCGGCGACTTCACCGTCGGCCAAAAGGACCTGAACCACCGCTCCAGCAGCTACGGCAATTTTGTTTCCAAAAGCGGCGGAACCATCATGGGCGACGTTAAAAATGGCTTCGACCCCACCCCCGTCGGGGCCCGCTTTGAAGGGGCCCTCATGAAATACTTCCTGCGCTTCCACTACAACGGCGGCCCCACCGCCATGGGCTTCCACCGCGGCATCCTTCCTGGCTACCCCGCCAGCCACGGCTGCGTCCGTCTTCCTGATAAGATGGCTTCATGGTTCTTTTCCAAGGTCCCCTCCGGCACTCCCATTCTCGTCCGCGGCACCAAAAACGGCGTCCCCTACGGAGCCAGTCAGGGCCGGCCCAAGCGCTCCCCTAAAGTTCACTCCAGCCTGAAAAATAAACCCAAGGCCCAAGCAAAACCCACGGATCCCGGCCCCGAAGCCACTGGCACCCCCGCTCCCGCCCCCGGCAGTGCTCCAACCGAAGCTCCTGCACCTTCCGAAGCTCCTGCTGAAGCAACCGCACCTGCTGAGGCTCCCGCTCCCGCCGAAGCGCCCGCTCCTGCAGAGGCTCCCGCACCCGCCGAAGCCGAAGTCCCCAGCCCTTCCGCTCAATAGCCCTTCCCAAACGCGATCCCGACCGTCCAACCTCTGGCTCCCATGAACCAACGCTGCGCCCTCGGACTCGACTACGGCACCAACTCCTGCCGCTCCCTTCTCATTGACCTCAGCACTGGCGAGGAACTCGGCTCCACCGTCTTCCCCTACCCCAGTGGCAGCGCCGGCATCCTCCTTGATCCCAAGGACCACCACCTTGCCCGCCAAAACCCCCAGGACTACCTCGACGGCCTCACCGCCATCATCACCGGGGCCATCGCCCAGGCCAGGGCCACCCGCCCCGGCTTCGACCCCGCCAGCATCATCGGCATCGGCATCGACACCACCGGCAGCACTATCATCCCCGTGGATGCCAGCGGCACTCCCCTCGCCCTCCTCCCGGAATACGCCCCAAACCCCGCAGCCCATGTCTGGCTCTGGCGCGACCACACCTCCCACGCCGAGGCTGCCGAAATCACCGCCCTTGCTGCCAAAATCCGGCCCCACTATCTCGCCAAATGCGGCGGTGCCTACTCTTCCGAATGGTTTTGGAGCAAGATCCTCCATCTCAAGCGCATCGCCCCGGACATCTTCCACGCCGCCCACAGCTTCATCGAGCACTGCGACTATCTCCCCGCCGTGCTCTGCGGCTTGACCGATCCCCTGTCCACTCCCCGCAGCATCTGCGCCGCCGGGCACAAGGCCATGTTCAATCCCGCCTGGGGCGGCCTTCCTGACAAGGAATTCCTCGCCCAGCTCGACCCCGCCCTCGCCTCCCTCCGCGACCGCCTCTACACCACCGCCCAACCCTCCAACAAACCCGCCGGCAAACTCACCCCCGCCTGGGCCGAAAAACTCGGCCTCCGCCCTGGCATCGCTGTCGCCACCGGAGGCTTCGACGCCCACATGGGAGCCGTCGGTGCCGGCATCAAGGAAGGCACCCTTGTCAAAATCCTCGGCACCAGCACCTGCGATTTGATGATCCACCCCAACCACCAGCCGCTTGCCGACATCCCCGGCCTCTGCGGCATCGTGGATGGATCCGTCCTCCCCGGCAATTACGGCCTCGAAGCCGGGCAATCCGCCGTTGGCGACATCTTCCTCTGGTTCGTCAACCACCTCGTCCCTGACACTTACGGGACCACCGTGGAGGCCAAATTCCAGGCCATGGAAGCCGCCCTCACCCCCCTCCGGCCTGGCCAGACCGGCCTTCTGGCGCTGGATTGGAATAACGGAAACCGCACCATCCTCACCGACACCCGCCTCACCGGCCTCATCATCGGCCAGACCCTCCACACCCGCGCCCACGAAATCTACCGCGCCCTTATCGAAGCCACCGCCTTCGGTGCCCTCACCATCATCAACCGTCTTGAGGAATACGGCGTTCCCGTCCTCGAAATCATCAACGCCGGAGGCCTCGCTGTCAAAAACGCCGCTCTCATGCAGATCTACGCTGACGTCCTCGGCCGCCCCATGAAAATCAGCCGCAGCGATCAAACCTGCGCCCTCGGTGCCGCCATCTTCGGGGCCATCGCCGCCGGCACCGTCGACTCCGGCTACGATAGCGTCGCTGACGCCCAGCGCGCCCTCTGCCGCCTCCGCGAGACCGTCTACCAGCCCAACCCCGCCAACCACGCCCTCTACTCCCGGCTCTACGGCCTCTACCGCCAGCTCCACGACGCCTTCGGCACCGACCAATGGTCCGGCCGCCTCAGCCACGTCATGAAGGAACTGCTCAACCTCCGGGATGAGGTCACTGCCTAGGCCCCATACCTTCCACTGGTTTTTCCATTTTTCAGAAAGCGCAGACGCGGTATCACCGGAATGATTGCTCCCCCTGAAGGATCGCCTCCGCTGACGAATTGGCTGATCCGTATTCCTGAAGTTTTTGCTCCGTGGACGCCAGAGATTCTGACGCTGCTGGGGGTGGGGCAAACCACGCCGCTGGGGCCGGAATATCATCTGGTGCCCACCCGGGATCCTGAGGCGTTCCGCACCGGGGCCGCAGCGCCGTTTATTGGCTGGAACCTGCCGGTGCACCACAGCTGGCCCTGCCATCCGCCGAAGATGGAGAATTTCATCGAGAAGGCGGCGCAGACCTTATGGAAGAAGTTTGGCCCGCTTAGCCCGCAGGGGATTTACCTGGGGCCGCTGCAGGCGGGGGCACCGGACCGTTATTATAAAAGCCTGGCGTCCAATCTGCGGGGCCGCACCCTGCAGCTCTTTCCTGGGTTGTCCGGCGCCCTGCCAGCGGAGGGGCAGCAGCCGGAGGTGCCGACGCTGTTTGGGGTAGTGGGCAAGGAAGGGCTTTTTGCCGGGATTCAATCGCCCCGGGCCAGCAATGGATTCCACCCCGGAGGCACGAAATTCATCAGCCAAAGTGCCGGCAGCACGATCAGCCGGGCCGGGGCCAAGATCGCGGAGGCGCTGCACTATCTGCTGCTGCACCGCCCGCCCCTGCCCGCAGGCGCGCACTGGCTGGAGCTGGGAGCCAGCCCGGGCGGCATGACCTGGGAATTGCTGCAGCGCGGCCAACGCGTCACCGCGCTGGACCGGGCACCGCTGGACCAGCGGCTGGATGGCCACCCGGGCCTGACTTTTTCCAAAGCGGATGTGGCGGTCTTCACGCCGCCGCCAGGGACCCGGTATGAAGCGCTGCTCTGCGATATGAATGGTGATGCCCGGCAAGCCCTGCGGCAGGTGATCCGCCTGACCAAATACCTGCAGCCAGGCAGCCCGGTGGTCTTTACCCTGAAGACTCCGGGCAGCGATACCTTCGCAGGCCTGGTGGATGCCATCCGGCTTACCCTGCAGGATGCAGCGCGGGCGGGCCTGAAATTGACGGCCCTGACCCATCTCACGTATAACCGTCAGGAGTTCACCTGTTTTTTTGAGGTGGCGTGAGTTTTTTGGGGAGGAGGGGCCGCAGAAGCACCACACGGGGCATGGGTGCTGGAACTCTGCGACCCCTGCCGGGGTCGGGGGACTTTGGAGAATGGGGTCCGGGGATGTCGCTTCGCTCAATCCCCGGCTAATGGCTTTGATCCCGTTGGGATCACATCACGGCTGATGGCTGTCATTCCCTTTGGAATCAATCCCCGGCTGATGGCTGTGATCCTCCGGGACGGAGCACGCATGATTCCCTGGCAGGATTAGAGGCAGGATTTGATGAAGGCGTAGCCGTCGGTGTAGACTTCTTCTTCGCTGGAGAAGAAGGCGCGCCAGACGCGGGTGGCGGCGGCGAGGTCGGGGAGGGAGCCGCCGAAGGCCTCGATGGTGAGGTAGCCTTCATAGCCGCCGGCTTTGGCCAGGGCGATGGTCTCGCGGGTGGGGCAGTGGTCTTTGCCGGGGGTGCCGCGGTCGTTGGCGGAGATGTGGATATGGCGGATGACGTCGAGGTTGTCCTTCAGGGCGTCGAGGGGTTTCTTTTCCTCAATGTTGGCGTGGAAGGTGTCATACATCGTCCAGAAGTTGGGATGGTTGACGCGCTGCACGTAAGCCTTGGCCTGGGCCATGGTGTTGAGGAGGTGGGATTCGAAGCGGTTGAGGGATTCGATGGCGAGGGTGATGCCAGCCTGCTGGGCGTAGTCGGCGAGGGGGCGGTGCACTTCGGCGGCGTGCTCGAGTTCCGTCTCAGTGGGGAAAGCGCCGGAGAAATTTCCGAGGACCTGGTAATAAGGGCCGCAGAGGAGCTTGATGCCGGCGGCGTGGCCGCAATCGATGACTTTTTTCAGGTGGTCGAGGGCTCCCTGCCGGTGGGCGGGGACGGTGCTGATGGCGTTGTGCGCTTCATCCGGGCAAACGGTGACGGCGGTGGATTCGAGGCCGTTGTCGCGCAGCGCCTGGCCGATTTTCCTGAAATGGCCGGGGTCGCTGTTGTCGAAAATAGGGATTTCGACACCGTCGTAACCGGTTTTTTTCAGGGTGGTGAGGATATCGAATTGCGACTCAACAAAGTGAGTCGTCCAGAGGAGGAGATTAAAGCCGACTTTCATGGGGAGCCATGTATGAACGGGTTTGGCCCGGATGACAATTGTCTAAATCAGGGAAAATGAGGGTCCGGAGGGCGGGACGGGCAGATGTCGGGAAACGCCTATTTTTCCGTAGCACCTGGCGGGGGTGGCATGTAGGACAGGAGGCAGGAACGGGCGATGGCTTGGGCCACAAATTGATTTTTATTCCAGCATGGCAGGATTTTTCGTGAGTTTTGAAGGCGGCGAAGGCTGCGGGAAGTCCACGCAGATCAGCCTGCTGATGGCGCATTGGCAGGCGGCGGGACGCCGGGTGCGGCAGGTCCGGGAGCCCGGTGGAACGGCGATCGGGGAGGTGATCCGGCATTTGCTGAAGTATCACCCGGAGAATGGCGCGATGACGCGGGAGGCGGAGCTGCTGCTCTTCGCGGCGAGCCGGGCGCAATTGGTGAGGGAGAAAATCGCGCCGTTTTTGGCGGGGGGCGGCATCGTGGTGGCGGACCGGTTTTTGGATTCGACCACGGTGTATCAGGGCAGTGGCCGGGAGCTGCCAGCGGACCAGGTGGCGGCGATCAATGACTTTGCCGCCGGAACCTGCCGGCCGGATGTGACCTTTCTGCTGGATCTGGATGCGGTGACTGGCCTGGCCCGGGCCCGGGCGCGCCATGCGAGCCGGCATGACCGGATGGAGCAGGCGGAGGAGGCGTTTTATCACACCGTGCGGCAGGCGTATCTGGACCTTGCAGCGCGGGAACCGCAGCGGTTTTGTGTGCTGGATGCCGCGCAGCCCCCGGAGACACTGCACTCCCGGATTTTGGAAACCCTCAATTCCCGCGGTTATGGCCTTTGCTCCTGAGAAAGCGTTGGATTTAATGCGCCAGGCCCATCTGAATGGCCGGCTGGCCCATGCCTTTCTGATCAGTGGGCCGGAGATGGCCGATCTGCAGCACCTGGCAGTGGAAGCCGCTGCCCTGGTGAATGGCTGGACGGAGGTGGAGACCCTGGATGATTTACGGAAGCATGGGGCCGTGGTGCTGGAGCCGGAGTCGAAGATCCGGCGCATCAAAATCGACCCCGTGCGCGGGGTGATCCGGCAGGTGCAGTTTTCCACCTCGGATGGTGGGAAAAAAATCATTATCCTGAGCGAGGCCGACCGGCTGACGGTGGAGGCCACGAATGCGTTTCTGAAAACCCTGGAGGAACCGCCCCCGGACACGCTGATCCTGCTGCTGACCCGCGCCCCGGAGCAATTGCTGGATACGGTGCGCTCCCGCTGTGTGTTGTTGCCCCTGTTCCGGCCGCAGGCGGAGGGCATCCTGCTCACGCCGCCGCAAGCGGAACTGGTGGATGCCCTGGCCGCTTATTTTTCCGGCGGTCCGCCGAATCCCACCCGCGCCATGGGCCTTCTTGGGGACTTCCTACGGATTATGGCCGCGCTGCGCGAGGAGATTGAGCAGGATCACAAGGATAGCCTGAAGGAGGAAACCGACCGCTACGGCCGCAGCACGGATGGAGCATGGCTCAAGGAACGGAAGGACTATTACGAGGACCTGACCGAAGGAGCCTGCGCGGAGCACCGGAATTCCCTTGTTGGCATGCTGTTCACCTGGCTGGGGGAACTGCTGCGCCGCCGCCACCACCTGACGCCCTTGGACCTGCCGGGATACGCCGCTACCACGGAGCGCGCCGCCGCCACCCTTTCCGATGATGAACTGCACCGCCGCCTGAAGGCCGTCGATGATCTGCGCCGGAATCTGGCCACCAATGTCCGCGAGGTGCTCGCCCTGGAGGTCGGATTCCTCCATGCTTTTGGCTGATCCCTGCAAGGGCAGACGCCCCCAGCCGCGCCACCAGCTCAGGTAACCCGTTCCAAGGGACGGCCACACGAAAAGTCCGGCAGGACACATTTCAACGGTTGAAACGCAGCGAAGGTTTTTTTAAACTTGACAATTATGGCATTTATCGTAAATTTGATTATTAAGGTATGCTATTCTTTCCCAACCAACCGACGGCCACCCACTCCGGGAAATTCCGTCACGTCTTTGAAAGGGTCACGGGGCTTGCCTGGATCGTGGTGCTCATGGGGAGCGGTATGGAGGAAGCACCCGCCCAGGCCGGGTCAAAACCATCCCTGAGAATCAATTACCTGTCCGAGCTGCCGGTTTCATGGGGCACCAGCATGGGGGATCCCCTGCAAAGCATTGCCCGGAGCCTTTCCCGCGCCTACGCGCGCCCTTTGGATTACGACCTGCCCTCCTCTCCAAATGAAAATCTGACGGGAGCGGAGTCGTGGGAGGAATTGGTGCAGCAAATCCAACTCGGCGAAACCGACCTTTTTCCGATTCAGGGCTACGAGCTGGTCCTTCATGAGGTCGATCTGAATATCAAGCCTCTGCTCCTCGGCACCCGGAATGAAGCGTCGCAAACCCAATTCATGCTCCTGGCCTACAGCCCGCTGATCCAAAACATGGATCAGCTCAAGGACAGAACCGTGCTGGTGCACCGGGATGGCTGCGGAGATCTGGTCGATTATTGGCTCAACGACACTATCTCCAAAGGGACCGGAGTGCTCAGGAAGAATTTTGCTCATTATCAAACCGTCACGACACCCCGCGAGGCGATGCTCCCGGTCTTTTTCGGGGAGGCCGAGGCCTGCGTTGTATCCGTCGCAGCTTACAAGTCCGTCGTCTCACAGAATCCATCACAAATCGTTCAAAAGCTGACCCAGCTCAGCATTTCCGAAAAACTGCCCACCCAGATCGTCGCCTGCAAACGCACCCTGCCGCTGGAAACCCAACGCCAGGTGCTGGAAGAGGCCCTGCATATTTCGTGGGAGTATGGCGACATCAAATGCGGCTTTATTGCCGCCGAAGAAGCGGCCTTTAACAATCTGAGGCAGTTGCTCAAAGCGCGGAATCCTGCTGCCCCCGCCGCCGTCAAGCCCACGGCAACCCGGACTGCCCAGGCGGCACCCAAGCCTTCCAAACGCCCATGACCCTGGAAGCCCAACCCAAACGTTCCAGTATCCTGCGCCGGGTCACGCTCGTGGCGTGGCTGGTGGCGGTGCTGAGCGTGGCGGTCTTCGCTGTCATCCTTGTTCTGCAACGGCAATATAACGTGCAAACCGAATTGGAAACGGAAGCCCGCACCTTGGCGCAGAGCATTGAGGAGGACATCCGCCAACACATTGCCGATGACCGGCACAGCGCCATTGTCGATCAATGCCTCTCCGTCATGAGCCGGGAAAAAAGCCTCGTCTATCTCGTTGTGACCACCAAGCAGGGCGACTCCCTCGTTCACACCGGTGCCGACCGTTGGGAACTCGGTCCCCTCAAGGAAGCCTTGTGGCATCCCGCCGCCGGGGAGGAAAACCAAGGCCGCATCCTGACCAATCCCTTTGACCACAGCGGAAAATGCCTCCACTACAGCTATCCGGGAATCACGAAAGGAGGGCATTGGGGCTGGATCCATCTTGGGCTCTCCCTGGAACGCTACCAGGACAGCATCACCGCGATTTACCGGAATACCGCGCTCGCCGGCTCCGTCGTTCTCATCATCGGAGCGCTCGTGGCCTACTTCCTCGCCCGCAATCTGATCAAACCCCTGCGCGCCCTCCAGACCTTTGCCCAGCGCGTCGCCGGGGGGGCGCTCAACGCCCGCGCCAACATCACCGCCGGCGGGGAAATCGGTGACCTCGCCGATTCCTTCAACCGCATGGTCGAATCCCTGGAACAACACCAGGTCAAGCTCCGCGAATCCGTCAAATCCACTGCCTCCCTGCGCGAAAAGGAAATCCTCCTCCGCGAGATTCATCACCGCGTGAAAAATAACATGCAGATTCTGACCAGTCTGCTCCGCCTCCAAACCCGCCAGACCGACAGCCTGCCTCTGCGCCAGGTCCTCATGGAATCGGAGGCCCGGATCCGTTCCATGGGCCTGCTCCATGAAAAGCTCTATCAATCCGAAAGCGTGTCCACCATCGACTTGCATGGCTACCTCCGCACCCTCACCGCCGAACTCATCCGCACCAACACCCCGGACGGCTGCCGCCGCGAAGTGAAGCTGAACGTCGGCAGTGTCAACCTCGGACTTGATACAGCTCTGCCCTGCGGCCTCATTATCACCGAACTCGTCACCAACGCCCTCAAATACGCGTTCCCGAACCGCCCTCTCGGCACCATCTACGTCAGCCTCAATCCTGACCCCGCCTCCGAAGGCTTCTCCCTCATCGTCTGGGACGATGGCATCGGCATTGACAGCTCCTTCAACATCTCGAAGGCCACCTCCCTCGGGATGCGTCTCGTCAAAATGCTCACCGACCAGCTGAACGGCAAACTCGCCTTCGACGGTGCCAAAGGCACCAAAATCGAAATCCAATTCAAGGAAAGCCAATACAAAATGCGCCTCTGACCGCCCGCCTTTTCCTGAACCCTACAACTTTTTCTCCATTCCCCTTCCAACCTCATCCCATGAATCGCCGCATCCTAGTCGTTGATGACGAAGCTATCGTTGCCCACGATATCTCCGAATGCCTCACCCATCTCGGCTGCGAAATCGTCGGCACTGCGCTCAGCGGCCCGGACGCCATTGATAAAGCCGGGCGGTTCCGCCCGGACCTCATCATGATGGACATCGTCCTCCAGGGGCCCATGGACGGGGTGGAAGCCGCCACCCACATCCGGGAACACTTCGATATCCCCTGCGTTTTCCTCTCCGCCTACTCCGACCCCGCCGTCCTCGCCCGCGCCAAAATCGCCTCCCCCGCCGGCTACCTCGTCAAGCCTTTTGAAGAAGCCGGCCTCCGCTCCGCCGTCGAAATCGCCCTCTACAAAGTCGATCTCGAACGCGCCCTCCGGGAGTCCAAGGAATGGTTCATGACCACCCTCCTTTCCATCGGAGACGGCGTCATCGCCACCACCTCCGAAGGCCGCGTCCGCTTCATGAACCCTCTCGCCGAAGCCCTCACCGGCTGGTCCAGCACTGAAGCCACCGGGCGCGACATTGAGGAAATCTTCCCCATCTACAGCGAAACCACCCGCCTCCACGCCGAAAATCCCGTCCGCCCTGCCCTTCTCGAAAACCGGCTCGTCACCTCCCCGCGGGATACCCTTCTCCACCGCCGCGACGGCAGCTTCATCCCCATCGACAACTCCGCCACCCCCATCCGCAGCAGCAGCGGCGACCTCACCGGTGCCGTCCTCATCTTCCGCGATATCACCGAGCGCCGCGCCGTCGAAATTGAAGTCCAGCGCTATCAAAACCACCTTGAGGAACTCGTCACCGAGCGCACCACCGAAATCCAGCACACCAACCGCCGCCTCCTCGCCGAAATCGAGGAACGCCGCCGTGCCGATGAAGCCCTCGCCCGCCGGCTTACCATGGAAAGCCTCGTCGCCCGCCAATCCGCCGCCTTTCTCCGCCAGCGCCCGGATGACGAAACCCATCCCATGCGGGATGCCCTCAAGGCCATTGCCAGCTATCTCCACCTTGGGCGCGCCTATCTCCTCCAATGCAACCCGGACGGCACCACCCTCAGCTGCACTGAGGAATGGTGCGCCGAAGACATCCCCCCTGCCAAATCCTACTTCCAGCAGGTTCCCTCCCACGCCCTCCCCCCCGCCACCTCCCATCCCGCCGGGCGCGGAGACTTCATCGTCTCCTCCGCCGCTGCATTCCCCGCCCTCGCCCAATCCCGCGGCAGCTACGATACCATCTGGCTCAGCCTCCAGGATAACTCCAGCAGCATCGGCTTCCTCGGCCTTGATGCGACCTCCGGCCCCCGGGACTGGTCCGCTGATGACCTCACCCTCCTCACCATGTTCGGCGACCTCATCGTCACCGCCCACAGCCGCTGGCGCGCCGAGCAGGAAAAATCCAGCCTCCAGACCCAGCTCCAGCAATCCCTTAAAATGGAAGCCGTCGGAAAGCTCTCCAGCGGCATTGCCCACGACTTCAACAACATGCTCCTGCCCATCATCGGCTACAGCGACATGATCCTCAGCCGGCTGGATCCCGCCGACCCCTCCGTCATCGAACTCCAGGAAATCCACCGTGCCGCCACTCAGGCCGCCACCCTCACCCGCCAACTCCTCGCCTTCTCCCGGAAGCAGGTTGTCAAAAAAACCACCTTCGACCTCAACGACCACCTCCGCCAGATGACCCGCATGCTTGGCCGCATCATCGGCGAAGACATCCAGCTTCAGATGGCCCTCTCCTCAGGCACCCTCACCCTCCATGCCGATGCCGGTCAAATTGAGCAGATCATCATGAATCTCTGCATCAACGCCCGCGACGCGATGCCCCAGGGCGGTTCCATTGTTCTCAGCACCAGCACCCTTCAGACCGCCGCCGGCGAGCTGCCCCTCATCGGCAGCACCTCCCACGCTGACCGCTATGCTGTCATCACTGTCAAAGACTCCGGCTGTGGCATCCCTCAGGATATCCAGGAGCACATCTTCGAGCCTTTCTTCACCACCAAAGGCCAGGAAGGCACCGGTCTTGGCCTCTCCGTCATTTACGGCATCGTCCAGGAACACCAGGGCGGCGTCCACCTCGACTCCTCTCCCCAGAACGGCACCACCTTCCGCATTTACCTTCCCGCCGCCCTGCGCGAGCCCACCGCCCCCGTGCCGGAAGCCGCCCCCGTCAAAGCTTCCAAAAACCCCCGCGGCAACGGTCAGAGGGTCCTCCTCGTGGAAGACGAGGAATCCGTCAACCGCCTCGTCCGCACTGCCCTCACCCAAAACGGCTACACCGTCACCACCGCCTTCTGCGTCAGGGAAGCCCTCGATCAATTCGAAAAAGCCGGCGGCGACTTCGACATGATCTTCTCCGACGCCGTCCTCCCGGATGGCAATGGGGTCCAGCTCCTCGACATCTTCCTCTCCAGAAACCCCGCCCTGCGCGCCCTCCTCTCCAGCGGCTACACGGACCGGGATTCCCTCATGCAAATGGCCCGCCAGCGCCGTATTTCCTTCCTGCCCAAGCCCTACACCCTGCCCACCCTCTTCAGCACCGTCTCCGACGTCATGGAGGACCAAAACTCCCACCTCCTCGTCTGAGAGTTGATGGTTAATGGTTAATGGTTAATGGTCGATGGTCGATGGTTGATGGTTAAGAGAGGAGATTTGAGAGTTGAGTGAGGAAAGTTGAAAGGCTGGGGTTCAGAGCAGGTGACCGGATTGGGTCTCATCATCCATCAACCATCATCCTTCAACCCACATCCATCAACTCTCAACTTCCTCCTCCTCTTCAGATCTCCGGCCAAAGCGCCTCCAGATCCCGGTCCTTCCTCGCAAAATCCCGCAGCCCCCGGTCGAGGCGGAACGCATGGTCCAAATGGTCCTGGGCCTCATTCCTCCGGCCCAGCACCGTGAGATAACATCCCATGTTGTAATGATAGAGCGCTTCCCGGTGCAGTGCCGCGGGACCCGAGAGCAGCAGCAAATGCGCCTCCTCCGTGCGGCCCATCTCATGCAGGCAAAACGCGGTGTGGATAAAAAAGGAAGGCTGCCCTGCTGCTGCCGCACAGCCCCGCAAACCCACCGCCACCGCCTCCGGCCACGCCTGCCGGTGCATCAGCACCGCCAGCCTCCCATCCAGCACCAGCGGATGTTCCGCCAGCCCTGACGGCAGGGCCTCCAGCGCTTCCTCCGCCATTTCCGGCATCGCCAACTCCAAATACCCTTCCACCTCCTGACGCCAGCGCTTCAAATCAGGCAGGGCATCGGAACGGTCATCTTTCATAACTCAAAATACCTGGAAAAAAATTACCAGTAGGACAACGGCGCTGCCGGTTCCCCCGGATCCAGCAGCCCCACTGGCCTTGAGGCCTCCTTCAGCAACGGCAGCGGCACCCCATACGTCTGCGACATCCGGCCCACGATTCCCCGCAAGCCCTCATCCAGCGCCACCAGCACCTGACAGCAAGCCACCGCCCATTCCCCTGCTGCCAAAGCTCCTACCCCCGCCTCCAGCGCCTTCGCCAGATCCCGTGGTCCCACAAAAGGCTCCAGCCCATACCCAATGGTCATCGCCGCCTGCCGCCGCGAGGGGTCCACCACCAGCATCACATCCCGGTTCACCGAACCCTTGTCCAAAGCAGAACTGAACTGACCCCGGTTAAACAACCACCACGCCCAGGTCCGCAGTGGCACCACGACCGGCCCCGGCTCCACCACCAGCGCCACCTGCACCTGCGGAAACCGCGCTTCAAACCGTCCCAGCGCGCCCCTCACCTGCCGTGCCCCAGCCTTCCCCAACACATTCCCTGTATCCTTTACGCCGGCCGCGATCACTGGCGGAATCCCCAGCACCGCATCCAGCCGCCCCAAATCCAACCCACACGCCCCACACTGCACCGACACTTCGGTAAGGGATTGCTGGCAATAAGGGCAGTGCATCGTTTCGGAGACCCCGAATGTTTACCGGCACAAATCATTCCGTCCAGAGCAAAGTGCATCCCGCTCCCCTGCCCATCCCTGCTTAACACTTCCTTATATTGCTGATAATTTCCAGAATTAAGGAGCCTGGCTGGAGAGTCTGACGAAAAAAACGAAAGTTTTTGAAAAAAAACGCAACAGAAGCCATTTGTGGATAATATAGAAGTGAATCGATTCATCTTTACCATAAGCCGCCATGTTCTCCTTAAGTTATTACCCGCGCTTCTGGCTGTTGTTGATCCCATTCCAAGCCAGTGCTGCCCCCCAAACCTGGGCCCCGGTCACAATTGGAACCGTCACGACTGTTCCGGCTGCTGGATTTGTCGTGGACACCAGCAGCCGCCTGGAATCCCTCGCATTTTACCAGACCGTCTGGCAGGCATCGGAAGGGGCCACCGCCCGCATTGGCTGGACGGGCCAACTCGGGCCCTGCACCACCTCCGCCATCGGCACCACCAGCGCCGTTTTCCAGGACGACATCCGGCGCCGCATCAACTACTACCGCGCGCTCGCCGGTCTCCCTGCCAATATTACCTTTGACGCCGAACCAGCCGTCAACTCCCTGGCCCCCGGCACCCCCCAGGTGGGTGCCACCGTCAAAAAGCAAACCTGCGCCCAGGCCGCCGCCTACATGAATGCTGCCTCGCCCTTGTTTTTCGACCCCTATTCCCTCTCCCACACGCCCACCGCCGCCACCACCTACTGCTACTCCAGGAATGCATGGAACGGGTGTTTACAGAGCAATCTCACCCGCGGCTTCTACGGTCCAAAGGCCATCGATGTCTACATGGCAGACGATGATCTGACCGATGACCTATCCAACAATACCAACCTCGGGCACCGCCGGAACATCCTCTACAGCCGCGCCCGCGACATGAGCAGCGGCGACGTGCCCCCCGGCAAATATACCGACCTTTCAGGCACCTACGATACCTTGCCTTCGAACGCCCTTTATGTCATCAGCGCAGACCGTCCTGGCGAGGTCTCCCCAAAAATCTTCGTTCCCTGGCCGCCCCGTGGTTTTGTGCCGTCTCCTCTAATGCCGCTGCGCTGGTCCCTGTCCTATCCCAAAGCATCCTTCTCCCCCGCCGCCTCCTCCATCAGCCTGGTTGGTCCCGGCGGCGCAGCCATCCCGGTCACCGTTTTGTCCCATAACAACACGGAGCAGGGCGACAATTCCCTGATCTTCCAACCCGCCCCGCTCCCGGTCCCCGGCGCGGCGGATGTCACTTACACCGCCACCATCACTGGCATCAGCGGGAGCGGGGTGCCCACCTCCTTCAGTTGGCAGACCACCTTTTTTAACCCGGATCTCACCGGTGTCACCCAGACCATCACCGGTCCTGCCCAGCCCCCCGCCTCCGGAGCCACCTACCAGGTCACGCCGGTTCCGCCCGCCGCAGCCTATCAGGCCATCGCCTCCACTGCGGCGGCTGCCGCCACCTTCTCTGAAAATGCGGACTCGGCCACCCCGGAGGTCATTCCTGACAAAACCGGCGTTTATCCCCTGCAGCAGGGCGCCGCCTCCCTGACTTACAAGGACCCCGTCACCAACCTGATCTCCACCAGCACCTTCACCCCGCGGGGCGGCTCCGGGAAATCCTTCCACCTCTGCTGGCCGCTGGACAGTGAGGAACCGGATTTCCTGCCCCATGACCAATCCTTTACCCTCACTCCGGAATTCATCCCGGCCTCCAACAGCAATCTTTCCTTCAACGAACTCTTCCGCTGGCTCTTCACCGTGAACCGCTTCAGCGTGGAACTCTCCTCCGATGGGGGCAGCCGCTGGGCCGAAATCTATGGCCGCAGCGGAGTGGAGTTCTATCCCAGCATCAAATACAACGACAGCAAATGGGACAAAACCTGGCAGGCCCGCACCGTCTCCCTCGCTCCCTGGGCCGGACAGCTGGTCCGCCTCCGCTTCATCCTGCGCGCGGGCCCGGTCTCCTTTGACAAAGCGGATATCGATCACGGGTGTTATATTGATGACATTTCCCTCACCAATGTCCGGCGCCTCACCTCCGCCCCACCTCTCACCGTCACCGCTCCCTCCTTCCGTTTTGACAGCACGATGACCGGCGGCCCCCTTGTCGCCGGCACTCCATGGCTCCTCCGCGTCCGGCCGCAGATCGGCAGCCGCTTCATGGGCTACTCCGCGCCCCTCACCGTCACGCCGCTTCCGCCTACTGGATTCGAAACCGCTTTCCCTGCCATCGCCGCGCAGCCCCATGGCGATGCCGATCAGGATGGCATCCCAAACTTTATCGAATACGCCTTCGCCCTCAACCCGACCGCGCCCACCACCTCCAACAGACTGCCGCAACCCGTGCGCAACGCCGGCGGCCTCACGCTCGGCTTCACCATCCCGCCCGGTATCAACGGCCTCACTTACAGCGCCGAATGCACCTCCAACCTTGCGGTTTGGACCCCTGTCCCCAATACCGGCAGCGGCACCCAGCGCATCTTCACTGTGCCGGTCATCCCAGGCCAAAAATGCCTGATGCGCCTGCGCGTCACCCAAAACTGAACGCCCCCCTCCGCTTCGGGCCCGGAGGCACCGGCATCTTTGAAACCCCTGCGGATCCCAAGCCGACTTTGGACGGACAGACAGGAGGCATGCGGGATGTGACTGCGTCCTTCCCCTACTCACATCCAGACATTCCTGAATGGTCGCCTCCGGACAGCGTAACCCGTTGAAAATCAAAATGGCGAACAGGGAGGGATTCGAACCCTCGTTTCGATCTTTAGGCGAGTTTACATGGGATTTCCCCGATGAAATCTTCCTTTGGCGACCTGGATTTCCTTCAAATACCTTGAAGATGTTGAGACTCTGGTTGAGACTTTGCCATAGCCAGTCTCCGACGCTTTCCCCGCTCACCGTTCTTCTTTGCGTGCTTTACTCTTCCTGATGGCAAAAGAGTGCAGCAATCCACCAAGGAGACGACAAGGAAGAAAGCCCAGCAAAAAGCGGATGAATGGGAATCACTTTCCAAGGAGCGCGCGAAGGCGCGGCAGGCCCACAAGGTAATCGCGGGGATCTACCGCGCCGCCCACAAGGAAGAGCTCCCAGACGCCACGACCTTCGCCGGCATCATTGGCGGCACCGGCGGCCTGATCAAGGACGGCGCCAGCACGCAGACGCTCACCGGGGCGAATACCTACAGCGGCGGCACCAGCATCACCGGCGGCACGCTGCTCCTGGGAGCCAGCAATGTCCTGCCAGACAGCGGTGCCGTTACCTTGGGGAGCGGAGCCCGCCTCGCTTTGGGTGGCTTTGTTGAAACCGCTGGAACGCTCACCCTGGGAGCCTCATCCATCATCGATATGCGCAATGGGGCGGGATCTGCGCCCGGGTCGGCGTCGGTGGCTAATTTTTCGGGTGCGAACACCTCTGCGTGGGGCAGTGGCATTCAAGTCTGGAACTGGCTTGGCGGGGACCATTTGAATTTCGGCGGCAGTCCAACCGCCTCCTTCACCAGCTCGCAGGTGCAGTTTTACAGTGATGCTGGCACCATGCTGGTGGGCTCAGGCGCTGCTTTTGCCTCTGGTGGAGAACTGGTCCCCGTGCCGGAAGCCAGCACCCTGCTGGGAGTCCTCGGCCTGATGGCTCCGCTGGCCTGGCGGGAGCGGCGGCACTGGATGCGATGCCGTGAGGCGAGGAGGTAGGTTTCTTGGTTCTTGGTTCTTGGTTCTTGGTTCTTGGTTATTTCAGGGTTCAGGGTTCAGAAAGCGGGGGCCAGGGTTGGGGGTTGATGGCAAAGGGGATGGAACTCGCCTTGGGTGCTTCCAACACCCGGCGCGTGTCGCTTCCTGGGGTTAAAACCCCAAGCTGCGACGGGGCGCGCCTTTGGCGCTGATCGCATCCCCGCTTGGCGCGTGCCCCAGGTTTCCCCGGTGCCTCCCGCGGCCGGCCTGCGGACCGGGCGATGCCAGGAAAGGGAACGGATTTCCAGCCAATCCCTCCCCCGGAATTCCCCCGCGCCGG
>CAMDJM010000054.1 GCA_945900785.1 Akkermansia muciniphila | reverse complement strand
CTTCCAGCGCCACCTTGGCTTTAAATCCGGCATCATGTCTTTTACGTTTGGCTTTCATGGGGTCTGTTATGGGTTCGCGGTTTAGAGCGCACCCGTCCAGTCCAATCATAGCTTAGCCAGTGGCCCAGTTTTCGGGGTCCAGCTCACCTTCAGTCCTGAAAAAACCCGCGTGGACTGGGACGGGATGGGATGGACATGTTCTTAGAAATGTTCTTAGTCCCCGCCTTCCGTATTGTTAACTCGTTGAAAATTAAGATGGTCGGGACGGCCAGATTCGAACTGACGACTTCCTGCTCCCAAAGCAGGCGCTCTACCAAGCTGAGCTACGTCCCGTAATGCCAAATTTGGCAGGTTGGTAGTATGGGCTCCCCAAACGCCCGCGCAACCGGCAATTCCATGATCTTAAAAAATAAACCGGAACCGGCAGTTGTCCTCCTTTTCGCTACTCTCCCAGCCGCGTCCCTGCTTTGCCTTTGCAAAGGGCAGGAATGACGGGGATTAAAACGTTCATGGCAAATTTTGATCAACAAACCTTGATTTTTCACTCATTCTAAACGATAAACCCATCTATTCCAACATGTCAGCCCTCAGCATCAAGAAAATTACCGGCCGCGAGATCATTGATTCCCGCGGAAATCCCACTGTCGAAGTCGATGTCCTCCTCGAGTGCGGTGCGCTTGGTCGCGCCGCCGTGCCCAGCGGGGCTTCCACTGGCGAGCATGAAGCCTGGGAACTGCGCGATGGCGACAAAAAGCGCTTCCTCGGCAAAGGCGTGCTCAAAGCAGTGAAGAGCGTCAACGACGTCATCGCGCCTGCCCTGCTCGGCAAATGCGCCACTTCCCAAAACGTGCTCGACGGCATCATGCTCGGCCTTGATGGCTCCCCAAATAAAGCCAATCTCGGGGCCAACGCCATCCTCGGCGTTTCCCTCGCGCTCGCCAAAGCCGCCGCTGCCGGTCTGAATCTCCCCCTTTATAAATACCTCGGCGGCCCCAACGCCAAGGTCCTCCCGGTCCCGATGATGAACATCATCAACGGCGGCGCCCACTCGGATGCGCCGATCGACTTCCAGGAGTTCATGGTCATGCCCAAGGGCGCGCCCAGCTTCAGCGAAGCCATCCGTTATGGGGCAGAAATCTTCCACTCCCTCAAGAAAGTCCTCCACGACCGCGGCCTGAGCACGGCCGTGGGTGACGAAGGCGGATTCGCCCCGACGCTGAAGAGCGCGGACGACGCCCTCGCCGTCATCGCCGAAGCCGTGGACAAAGCCGGCTACAAACTTGGCGAGCAGATTTTCATCGCCCTCGACTGCGCCGCCTCCGAATTCTACGACAAGGAAAAGAACGCCTACGTCTTCAAGAAATCCGACGGTTCCATCAAGTCCGGCGCGGAAATCGTGGACTACTACGCCGACCTCCAGAAGCGTTATCCTATCATTTCCATCGAAGACGGCTGCGCCGAAAACGACTGGGCCACCTGGAAGCTCCTCACCGACAGGATTGGCCAGACCACCCAGCTGGTCGGCGACGACCTCTTTGTCACCAACGTCAAGTTCCTCCAGAAGGGCATCGACACCGGCACCGCCAACTCCATCCTCGTCAAAGTGAACCAGATCGGTTCCCTCACCGAAACCCTGGATAGCGTCGAGCTGGCCCAGACCCACGGCTACACTGCTGTCCTGAGCCACCGCTCCGGCGAAACCGAGGACAGCACCATCGCTGACCTCGCCGTCGCCACCAACTGCGGCCAGATCAAAACCGGTTCCATGAGCCGCTCCGACCGGATCGCGAAATACAACCAGCTCCTCCGCATCGAGGAAGAACTCGACTCCACCGCCGTCTACGGTGGCAAAATGAAGCACTAGTTTAAAGTTACCGGTTAAAGGTTATTGGTTATCAGGACGGACCTTGGGAGGCCTCCTCCACAGCATTCCCCTGATAGCCAATAACCAGGCCCCGCAATCCAAGCCCCTTCCCCACCCCCATGGCCCGCCAAGTCATTGACGAACTGGACGAACCCCAGACCATCTGGTCCACGGTCAGCCGATTTGCGGGCCTCGGTTGTATTCTGCTGCTCATTGCGATCATTTCAGTGCCGTTTTTCCCCCGTTTCCGCAGCTACCGGCAATTGAACGAGGAAGGCCGCGGGGTCGCCGCCCATCGGGATGCCCTGCGCAACCAGTTGGAAGACAAGGAAGCGGAGCTGCGGATGATCGATACCGATCCCCAATATCTTGAACTGAAGGCCCGGGATCACCTGGACCTTTACAAGGAAGGCGAAGTGGTCTTCCGCTTTGAGAAACGCAAGTAACTCACAAGCCCCGCAGGGCGAGCAACCGTTCCACCTGTTTTCCGAGGAAATCGTATTCCAAGTTCACCCGTTGGCCGGCCTGGGCGTTGCGAAGCATGGTCACCGCATGCGTGTGCGGAGTGATCCAGACGGTGAAGCGCGTGCTTTCCAGCAAGGCCACCGTCAGACTGATGCCGTTGACGGTGATGGAGCCTTTGGGCACCACCAAGCGCTGGCCCGCTTCCGGCAGTTCTACTACCAGACGGTGATCCTGTCCCTCCGCTTCATACGCGATCAGACGGGCGCTGCCATCCACATGGCCCTGCACAAAATGACCGCTCAGCCGGTCGTTGGCCTTCAGAGCGCGCTCCAGATTCACTGGCTCTGCCGGGCTCAAATCGCCCAGATTCGTCAGCCGCAGCGTCTCCTGGAGAAGATCGAAGGCCACCCGGCCCTGACCGGATTCCGTAACCGTCAGGCAACAGCCATTCACCGACACACTCTCGCCCAGGGACAATTCATCCGCAAAATCAACCCCAGCCAGGGTCAGCCGCCCACCTTTCGTTGTCACGCTGAGATTTTCCACGCGGCCAATACTTTCTACAATGCCAGTAAACATGCCCGAGGAAAAGGCCGAACCCCCGGCCCGGCAACCGGCAATGGGAGGCCTTTCAAAAAAAGGGTTAATTTTTAGTGCAGCGCAGCAAAGAGTGAATAGGTTGAAAAGCCGGTTCGTCAGAGCATCCCCGTCCCATTCTTTTTATGAAAGCACTTCCCGCTCTCCTTCTGTCAGGTCTCTTCATACTGCCTCTCAGGGCAGCCCCGGTGGAATTAGGCACCGTGAAGCTGCGGGACGGCCGCACTTTGGAAAAAGTCATCGTCATGAAAGTCGAGCCGGATGGTCTGCGGGTCGAACACCGGGCTGGTGCCGGTAAAATCCGGATGGTCGACCTGCCGTCAAATCTGGCAGAGCGTTTCAGCCCGGACACCAGGGGCAAAGAGCCCGGAAGCGTCCCTGCTCCCGGTGCACCGAAGGAGGAAAAATCCCCCTCAGAAGCGGAACGCGCCGCCCAGGACTCCCAAGTCAGGCAGGAGCGTATCGCGATCTTTGACGAGATCAAAGCAGAGAGCAATTATGCTGCGGTGGATGGGCAGTTACTCCAGAAAATCAAGGATTGGAAGGATGCCGGGCGGGATGACCTTGCCACCCTTTTTGAGGAAGACCGGGTTTTGCTCAAGCAACAGGAAATCACCCGCTCCAGCGGCACAAAGTCTGAGGAAAAGGAATCCATGGCAGAGCGCCTGTCCAAACTGCAGTCCGAAGTGTCTGCGGTGAACCAACGCCTGCAATACCCATCCCATTATTCCACATCATCCTACCGTTACCGCACCTATTATTACCGGACTTATCCGAATTATTATTATACCCAGCCCTCCTACTATTACGTCCCCGGGCCGGTGATTAATTATTGTCCACCCACTGTTTCCCGGCCCAATCCCGTGTTCAACGCCCCCTCTTCTCCAAGGCCAGTGAATTCTGGAAATCCCATCCATGGCTCCCATCTTTGGAAAAAATAAGATGAACCGGACCGGGTTATCAGGATTTATCTTTCAACCTGGAAAAGAGTATAGAGTTTGAGCAGAAGGTCACAAAGGGCAGGAAGTAAGGGACTTACGTGGTAATCGTCCTTGATCCTGTCTCTGATGCCAAGCGGCAAGCGGGATGTTGAAAGCCGGGGCATAAAAAAAGCGCAGGCGGACTGGTAACAGTCCGCCTGCGCGTTGTAGATTGAAATCAGCGAGGAATCCTTAGTTCAAGGCAGCAGCAGCCGCTTCGGCTTGATCCACATTCACACGGCGGCCTTCGCGGTCGAAGCGGACGCGGCCATCAGTGAGGGCGAAGATGGTGTAATCCTTGCCCAGACCAACATTGGCTCCAGGAACCCACTTGGTGCCGCGCTGGCGGATGATGATGTTGCCGGCGATGACGACTTGTCCGCCGAATTTCTTGACACCGAGGCGTTTGCTCTGGCTGTCGCGACCGTTTTTGACGGAACCTTGTCCTTTCTTGTGGGCCATAAAAGTGGGGTGGGGGTAAAAATTAGAGGTTGATGGACTCGACTTGGAGGCGGGTCAGGTGGCGGCGGTGGCCTTTGGTTTTGTGGAAACCTTTGCGTCGCTTGAATTTGAAATTGATCACTTTCTTATCGCGGTGCTGGTCGAGCACGGTGGCGGTGACGGTGGCACCTTCGACGAGGGGATCGCCCACGCGGTTTTCGCTGTCGGTGCCGTAGAAGAGGACTTGATCCAAGGTGATGGAACTGCCAACTTCAGCATCGAGTTTCTCGACGTCGAATTTGATGCCTTGGGAAACGCGGTATTGTTTACCGCCGGTTTTGATGATTGCGAAAGCCATATGCCTGAGCCTGATGAAGTGGTGAGCCTGCCCCTCAACTGAAAAGCCGGGCGGGAGGGCCGGGAGACTCCCACAGCAGCCTGCCGGACGCAAGTGGTTTTTATGAATTCCAACGCCTTGGACGCTCCGGGGAAAGTTTGCAGAGGCTCCGGCGGCGTGGATGGAGGAAGCGGCAGAGTGGTGGTGCTTAAAAATCGCCCAGCATTTGCCGGAGCTGGGCCTCGTCTGAACCGGGCGGGCGGTGATCCAGCAGCCAGGTGGCATCGGCTTTGGCCTCGCTGCGGCGGCCGGCCCGGCTGAGCAGATAAAAGCGCTGGAGGCGGGGATTCACCGCTTCGGGCTCGAGGGCGATCTGGGCGCTGGCGTAGCGCAGGAGCCTGCCGGTGTCTTCGGCGCTGACGGCTTCCGAGGAGAGGTTGTTGAGCATACGCAGCAAAATGCCGCGCTTTTTGGCAGGCTCCCAGGCGCTTTCCGGGGGCGCGGTGAATGTGGTCTCCCGCACCATGGCGGAGGCCTCCTGGCGGTTCATCAGCCGGCCACCATCAAAGACATCAATGTAGGGGCCGCCCTCCGGATGGTCCGGCAGGCGCAGTTGGGTGATGAAGCGCCCGGGCAGGGGGATGCCCACGACGTTGAGGCCGAGCCGTTGCGCCAATTCCATGTGCAGCACCGCCAGGGTGATGGGGAGGCCCTCGCGGTCATCGATCACTTCATTGAGGTAACTGTTGGATTTGTTGGAAAAATCATCGCGCGAGCCGTGGAAGCCATTTTCCGCGAAGAGCCACCGGTTCAAGGCGGCGAGAGTGGCTGCGGGGCTGGCACGCTCCGCTTCCGTGAGGACGCTGCGCAGGTCGGCCGCCATCCGCCCGATTTCCCCCAGATAGGGCGCGGGGTCCACTTCCGGATTGTCCAATTGCGCGAGCAGCAGGGCGGCTTCTGCCAGAGGAATGGCGGATTCGTCCGTCGCGATGGTTTTGGCCAGTTGCCGGATGGTGGCCGTCCCGGCAGCTTCCGCCGCCAACTGGCGGAGGGTGGTGACGCGTTTTTCCAGCACCGCAGCCTCCGCCATGGCCAAGGCGCGCACCGCAGCGGGATCCGTGGCCAGCGCGGCACGGGCATTACTGTTATCCGTGCCGGTGGCGAGGGCCTGTAGTGCTGCACTCAACTCCGGCGGGGCACCCGCCGGGGCAGTGGAAAGATCCGTCCCCATTTTAAAATCCCGGAAGTCTGCGGGCGTGCCCCGGAATTGACAGAGGCCGGCGGCACCGCTCCGCAGCGCCTTGTCAGGGCTGGTGAAGATCATCTCCTGATTCAGCCAGCAGATCACCTTTTCCGCTTCCACCCGGACGCGGAGGTGGTTCCACCCTCCTGACTGATAGTGAGGGGAGACCGTTTGCTCCAGAATGGTCCATGAGGAAACATCCGCGCCCTCAAATTTCGTAAAGCGCAGACCGCCATTGGTCGGGTAAAAGCCGTAATGCACCTCCCCGCCATCCGAACAAAAAGCCAGGCCGGCCGCCCCGGATTCTTCACCCAGCTTCACCCGGACGCTGATTTCATAAGGCACGGGCGGCGGCGGGGTGACGGCGGGACACACCAAGCGGCCGCCGAATCCACCCGCCGTGCCGCGCACCTGCAGCACCCCGGCCCGCTGGGACCAGCGCGCACTGCCGGACTCCGGCACCTGCCAGATCTTCGGATTCAGAGCCCCAATCGTCAGCCAGTTTTTCATGGCCACAGGATTCGGTTTTTCCAATAACACCTTGAGTTCATTCACCGGCACCGCGAATCCGAGATTGGCCGTGACCGCACTTTTCAGCGTCACAATGCCCAGCACTTTACCCTCGCGGTCCAGCACAGGTCCACCGCTGTTCCCACGCTCCACGGGCATGGCCAACTGCAGCATGGGCCGGCCTTCCACCTCCTGCCGGGCAGAGATCATGCCCTCCACCATGCTGAAGCGGAAGCCTAGCGGATTCCCCATCACCACCGCCGGCGTGCCTTGTTCCACCTTGGCAGAGTCCCCCAGTTCCAAAGGCGTCAGGCCTTCCCCGGCCACACGGATCACTGCGAGATCCCGCGTCCGGTCCGAGGCATGGATCGCCGTCACGGCCCGGCTCACGCCATCCGGAAACTCCACCCGCAGCGCCCGGCCTTCACCGATCACGTGGAAATTCGTCACAATGAGTCCATCGGCGGAAATCACAAAACCGGAGCCCACCCCGGCTTCCGTGCCCTCCCGGCCTGCCGGGTAAATTGCTACCAGGGCCGGCTTCACCTGCTTCGCCAGCGCTTCATTGCCCGCCCGGGCCACGGGGAGTGCTGACAAAACAAGAAGAAGAAAAACCGCACGTATCATGCCAGAGGATACGCAGCCCATCAGCCGGCTTCCAGAAAAAGAATGCAGCCCGGCGCAGTCTCCCGCAGCCCGGATTGGGCAAGAACAGACATTTTACACGGCGTTTACAGACGGCCCACCATGCCTGGGTGAAGTTGGACCTGTCATTCGACAACCCACCTCAACTCCACCTCCTCCATGAAAGCCACCCGCTCCACTACCCTCGCCGCATTTCTCGCCCTGCTCACCAGCACCGCCCCGCTCCTCCACGCCGCTCCGGATGCACCAGCTCCCAAGGTCCAACTGGCGCTCCTCCTCGACACCAGCGGCTCGATGGAAGGCCTCATCCACCAAGCCCGTGCCCAGCTCTGGAAAATCGTCAACGAATTCAACACCGCCAAGCGCAACGGCCTCACCCCGGAGGTGGAGGTCGCGCTTTTTGAATATGGCAATGACTCCCTCAGCGCCGACCAGCACTGGGTCCGCCAGATCACCCCGCTCACCCGCGACCTTGATGAAGTCAGCCGCCGCCTCTTCGCCCTCAGCACCAATGGCGGCTCGGAATACTGCGGTGCCGTGATTCGCGAGGCCGCCCAATCCCTCACCTGGAGCGCCGAGGCGGCTGTTTACAAAACCATCTTCATTGCCGGCAACGAACCCTTCACCCAGGGCCCGGTTTCCTCCGTCGAGTCCTGCAAGTCAGCCCTCGCCAAAGGCATCACCGTGAACACCATCCACTGCGGCAGCAGTCAGGATGGCATCAACGGCGGCTGGCAGCAGGGAGCCATGCTGGCGGAGGGCAGTTACCTTTGCATCGACCAGGACAAGGCCATCGCCCACGTCCCCTGCCCGCAGGATGCCGAAATCGCGAAGCTCGGAATCGACATCAATAAAACTTACTGCGGTTATGGAGCCCTGCGCGAAGAGAAAGCCGCCAACCAGGTGGCGCAGGATGCCAATGCCGCCAGCGCCGCGCCCTCCGCCCCTGTCACCCGCGCCCTGACCAAGGCCTACGCCAACTACGATAACAGCAAATGGGACCTCGTCGACGCCGTCACCAAGGACAAAGTCGATCCCACCACCCTCAAAAAAACCGATCTCCCGGAAGAACTCCGCGCCTTGAACGAGGCCGATCTCAAAGCCCACATCGCCAAACTCGCCGCCGAGCGCACCGCCGTGCAGGAAAAGATCCGCGTTCTCAGCCAGGCCCGCGAAGCCTTCCTCGCCGCCCAGGCCAAAGTGCCCACCGGCCCCGACAGCCTGGACACCGCCATCGCCAAAACCATCCGCGCCCAGGCCGCTAAAGCGGGGTTTGAGTGGAAGTGAATATGGGTCAAGGTTATCAGTTGCTGGTTATTAGTAGCCAGCCCCTTGCTCATGCGGTATACTCCCCCCGACCCCGTCAGAGCACCGCCCCTGATAACTAATAACCAGTAACCAATAACTCCCCCCCTCCCCCCACCCATGCCCACCGTCCTGGTCATCGAAGACGACGCTGCCATCCGCACCGGTTTGCTGGACGCCCTGTCCGCCACCGGCTACGACACGCTGCACGCCGCCGATGGCCGGGCCGGCATGGAAGTCATCACCCGCGCCAATTTTGACCTGCTCCTGCTGGATCTCGTCCTGCCCCATGTGGATGGACTATCTATTTTAAGGAAAGTCCGCGAACTGCGGCCCACCACCCCGGTCATCATTCTCAGCGCCATGGGAGCGGAGGCCGACCGGGTGAAGGGCCTGAACCTTGGGGCCGACGACTACATGGTCAAACCCTTCGGAGCGCGGGAACTCTTCGCCCGCGTCAACGCCGTGCTCCGCCGCTCCCCGGAGCGCCCGCAGGAGATTGAAAGCCTCGACTTCCCTGGCGGCACCGCCGACCTCGCCCGTTGTGAAGTCCGCCATCACGATGGCACCCGAGAGCCCTTGTCTGAACGCGAAATCGCCGTCCTCCGCTACCTCGCCGCCCATCCGGGCCGAGCCCTCAGCCGCGAGGAAATCCTCCTCCGCGTCTGGCGTCTCCCCGCCAGCGCCAGCGCCACCCGCACCATCGACATGCACGTCGCCAACCTCCGCGCCAAGCTCCGCGACGACTCCGCCAACCCCCACGTCATCCTCACCGTCCGCGGCAAAGGCTACGCCCTTGCCTAAAGGGAGCACGGGGCTCCGGCCCGTGGGTTTCCCTAAAAAATCCTCACCCTCCCAATCACCAAACCAAAGCAAACCAAAGCAAAGCAAACCAAACCAAAGCTTGCCGTTTTAAACAGACCCGGCCAAGCAAAGTTATTTAAAAAAACACGGGCCGGAGCCCCGTGCTCCCTTTTCTCCCATGCGCCCTGCCCTTCCCTGGACCATCGCCCTCAGCGGCCTGCTCGCGCTCGCCGGAGCCATGGCATGGGCCACCCACAGCCTGATGAACATGGAGCGCACCCAGAACCGCATGGCCGCCGAAGCCATCAGTCAGGAAAACGCCCGCCTCGCCCTCTGGCGCATGGAGTCCCTCGCCGCCGCCCTTGTCGTTGGCGAAAGCGCCCGCCCCCCGGACCAATACCGCAGCACCCCGGAGGATTCCCCCTTGGTCAGTCCCGATAGCCCCGTGCTGCTCCATTTTGAGATGGACCCGGATGGCCGCGTCCTCTCCCCCCAGGTCATCAACGGTCCGGACAAACCTCCCGTCCCCTCCGAAACCGCCCGCCGCCTTCAGGAACTCCGCGCCCGCCTCGCCGAAAAAGCCAAACCGGACCAATGGGCGGCCCTTGGAATGGATCACCGCCTTACTGGCCAGACCAGCAACGGGGGCTTGGTCTGCGCCTGGAATGCCCTGCCCCTACCCGCTCCAGGGGCTATGCCGCTGGCCGACAGCCCGCTGGATCAAAAAACCGTGAACGAAGAAAAATCAGGGAAACCCGATTCCGCCCCTAAAGCAGTCATGGCTTCCCCCCTCGACAAGGTCGCCGCAAATTACCAGCCGCCACAATTGAACAACGCTTTAAAGCTGGAGGAAGCCCAACTGGCCCAGGAAAATAATAACCGGAAAGAAGCCGACATGCGGCAGCGGGTCATTGGCGACCTTGCCAAAACCACCGGGAGCCAACGGGGTTATTCGGACGAAAAACTAAAATCAAAGGAAGCCTACAGCAGTTCCAGCGTCGCCCTCACTAAAGTCGAAGACTCTCCGGCCAGAGCCAAACCGGTCAATCCAACCAAATCCGCAAAACCGCACGAGGACACCACTTCCCCCAACAGCGGCATCCCTGCCACCGTGCGCTCAGATTTGGAAAGCATCGCGGCAAGTGACTTGGCTTTAGCCGCGTCTTCAACCCCTCCTCCCTCTGCTTCCGGTGCGCCTGACCCGGCTTCCCCCTCCGCGTCTGCTGGAGCATCAGCCGCTTTTCCTGAAAATTCGCCACCGCCTGCGGCAGTTCAGCCTATCGATGCGCTCCGGGCATCTGATCAGCCTGCCACTCCTGCCGCCCCCGCCGCTCCTGCCGCAGTCACCTCCAGCCCCGAACCCCATCCCGTCACCGCCAGCGTCTCCGACTTCCGCGCCCTCTGGATCAAAGACGCGCTCCTCCTCACCCGCCGGGTCAGTCAGGACGGCAACAACATCATTCAGGGCGCGTGGATCGATTGGCCGCAGCTCCGCACCCGGCTCCTCTCTGCCATTTCCGATCTCTTCCCCGCCGCGTCGCTCGAGCCAGCGCCCGCCAGCACCACCGGAGGCATTGATCTGCTGGCCTCCCTGCCGATCCGCTTCCTCCCTAGTAGACTCGATATCGCTGCCCCGCCTTTCTGGAGCCCGCTGAAACTCTCCCTCGCCACCGCTTGGGCCTGCGTCCTACTCGCCAGCATCGCTGTGGCCCTCGTCCTGCGCGGCATGATGCTCCTCAGCGAGCGCCGCGCCGCCTTCGTCTCCGCCGTCACGCACGAGTTGCGCACCCCTCTCGCCACCTTCAAGCTTTACTCTGAAATGCTGGCCGATGGACTCGTCTCCGACCCAGCCAGGCGCCAATCCTATCTGGAAACCCTCACTACCGAAGCCGACCGCCTCGGCCACCTCGTGGAAAACGTCCTGGCCTACTCCCGCCTGGAACGCAGCAGTTCCTCTGATGGACGCCTCACCATTTCCCTGCACGATCTCCTCCAGCGCGTCCAGCCCCGCCTCGCCCAGCGCACCGCCCAGGCCGGTGCGGAGTTCTCGCTCCAACACGAAGGCGTCCCTGACGATTTCTCCCTGATCACCGATCCCTCGGCCGTGGAGCAGATTCTGTTCAACCTCACGGACAACGCCTGCAAATACGCCCGCCACGGCAGCGCTCCCGCGAGCATCGAACTCATCCTGACGGCCGCCCGGCGCCACACCCTGCAACTCGCCGTCCGCGACCATGGCCCGGGCATCCCTCACTCCGAGGCCCGCCGCCTCTTCCGTCCCTTCCACAAAAGCGCCCGCGAAGCCGCGCACACCGCCCCTGGCGTCGGCCTTGGGCTCGCGCTTTGCCGGCGCCTCGCCCACGATCTCGGCGGCACCCTGGAAATTGATCCAAGCTGGACCGGCGGAGCCTGCTTTGTGCTCAGCCTGCCGGTTTGATGAGAGTGCGGCAGCCTGGCAAATCACGCGCTGGCGAGGGCTTCCAGCAAATGCTGGTTCAGGCGGATGCCGGCCTCGAAATTCTCCAGGGGGAAGTTTTCATTCGGAGCATGGGCCTGACAATCCGGCAGGGCCAGACCTAGCAGAAGGGTTTCTGCCCCAAGGACTTCACGGAAGGATTGCACGATAGGGATGCTGCCCCCTTCGCGGATCAGGGCGGTCGGCTTGCTGAAAGTCGTTTCAAGCGCACGCCGGGCCGCCACGCCGAATTTGGAATTCGGATCCATGGCGTATGGCGCTCCGCTATGGCCGATTTTGATTTCCAGACGGACCGTTGGCGGACAATAGCGGGCAAAATGGGCTTCCACTTTCTTCAAAATATCCGCCGGATCCTGGTCCGGCACGAGCCGGAAGGAGAATTTGGCAAAGGCGCTACGGGGGATGACCGTCTTGGAGCCTTCACCCTGATAGCCACCGCCAATGCCGTTCACCTCCGCCGTGGGGCGGGCCCAGCGGCGCTCGTGGTCGGTGTAGCCAGGTTCGCCAAAAAGAGCAGGCACCCCGGTGAGAGCCAAGGTCTCGGCAGCACCACCGGGCAACTTGGACCAGGCCTCCCGTTCCCATGCCTGCACCGGGCGCACCGCGTCGTAGAGCCCCTCAATCGCGATCCTGCCCTCAGCATCGTGGACGGTGGCTACGAGCCGGGAGAGGATGGTGTTGGGATTGGCGACGCTCCCGCCGAAAATACCGGAATGCAGGTCAATGGTGGGACCGTGGACGGTGACTTCCACACAGGCGATGCCCCGGAGTCCATAGGTAAAAGTAGGCACCCCGGCGGCGACCATCCCCGTGTCTGAAATAGCGATGATGTCACAGGCCAGATTGGCCCGCTGTTCCTGCAGAAAAGGCTCCAGATTTGGACTGCCGATTTCTTCCTCCCCTTCCAGCAGAAAGATGAGATTCACCGGCAAATCCCCATGGGCGCGCAGGGTGTCGCTCAGGCCGCAGAGGTGCGCCATGTGCTGCCCTTTGTTATCCGTGGAACCACGGGCGTAGATGCGGCCGTTTTCGATGCGGGGTTGGAACGGGTCACTTTGCCACTGCTCGACGGGGTCCACAGGCTGAACATCGTAGTGTCCATAGATCATCACCGTCGGCCGGCCCGCGCGGTGGATGTTACGGGCGGTGACGATCGGGTGGCGGGCCGTAGGATGCATCTGGACCTGCAAGCCATCGGCCTTCAAACGGGCGGCGAGCCATTCGGCATTGGCCAGCACGTCCGCAGTGTAACGCGAGTCAGTGGAAATACTGCGGAATCGCAGTGCCGTCAGGAGATCTTCAAGGTGGGCAGAGGCCATTGCCCAACTTATGGCGGTCCAATGGCTTTCAGCAACCGGCGTCTATTGCAATCCTGCGCGAATCCTTCGGCAGCTGCGCTTGGTTTCCCTCTGCATTCCCTGGTATGCCGGGAAGTCACCGCAGCAATAACGCTACCAAGACGGAAGTTGAGAGTTGATTCTAATTCCCCAGATGTTTGAAGGACAAAAAAATCCCGGCTCCTTGGAGGAAGCCGGGATTTGAAAGAGAATAGTTAGAATTTCAAAACAGGATTAGCCCTTGGGGGCGTCTGGTGTTTCTTCTTCCGTGGGAGGAAGCACCGGACGAGGGGGTTTGGTGACAGTGGTTTCGATAATGCGCACGAGCACGCCGTCAACCAGTCTGTAATCACCGGTAGCGAGGAGGCGCTTGATTTCCTCCTGAGTCAGCACACCATCGTTGCCGGCACCGGAACCATTTGGAACGGTGAGGTAGATCCCACCGATTCCAGGACGGACGAACCCGAAGTCTTCAGAGAATTCTTCTTCGACAGTGACTTGGGCTGGCTCTTTGCCCAGAGGCTCTTTACCAACGGGCTCTTTACCAACGGGCTCTTTACCCACCACGCCTTTTCCTGAACCTTCTGTTTCAGCACCGAATTTGTCGGCAAGTGCCCCGGCGGCTTGAGGCGCGGTGGCGGCAGCACAGGCAAGCACGTTGGCGAGTTCGGCAGGAGCAGCAGCGGCAGCGGCTTCGACGATGGCGACCACCGTGGCATTGTCAGCGCTGGAAGCGGTGATAGCGGCCTTCACGATTTCGCAGGCGCACTTGGGGGAAGCAGCCACTTGCTCAGCAACTACCTTGAGCACAGACTCAGGAGCGGCAGTGATCGCTTTGCTGACGGCGGCTTGCACCGGCGTGCAAAGCTCCGCAGTATCAGCAGCAACGGCGGAAGAAAAGGAAGCCAGCGCAGCGATGCCGACGAATCCGAAAGTCAAGGTTGGGAACTTCATAGGATGATTGATGGTTTAAATGGGGGGAGAAAGCGGAAGGAAGGAACTCTGAGGAACGGTTACCCTCAAAATACACTCCCGTCTACACAAAAATAAAGAAATTCAACTTCCATAACGTATCTTCAGGAAGCAGCGGGCGATTTCCAGCCTTCCAAGGCATATTTTAAAGCAGGACGCATGATTTCCAGGGTTTCCTCCAGATCGGACGGGCTGTGAGCCATGGAGAGGAAGCCGGCTTCGAAGGGGCTGGGAGCGAAATAGGCCCCCATTTCGAGTGATTTATGGAAGAAGCGGCGGAAGGCGGCGGTGTCGCTGGTCCTGGCATCGTCGAGATGATGCACTGGCTGCCCAGTGAAAAAGAGGCAGAACATGCTGCCGATGCGGTTGAACGTCAGGGGGATACCGATTTCCTTAAGTATGTCCCGCACGCCATCCTCAAAGGAGGATCCGATTTGTTCGAGCCGCTGCCAGGCGTGCTGCTTTTCCAATTCCCGCAGCTGGGCGAGGCCAACCGCCATGGCGAGGGGATTCCCGGACAAGGTTCCGGCCTGGTAGACCGGGCCATCGGGCGCGAGCAGGTCCATGATGTCAGCCCGCCCGCCGAAGGCCCCGACGGGCAGCCCGCCGCCGATCACCTTCCCCATGGCGGTGAGATCAGGCAGGAGACCGATGATTTCCTGATACCCGCCTTTGGCGAGACGGAAGCCGGTCATGACTTCATCAAAGATCAGCAGGGCTCCATATTCCTGCGTGAGACGGCGCAGGAGGTCGATGTAGCCAGGCTTGGGGAGAAAAAGACCGGCATTGGCAGGCACCGCTTCGACAATGACCGCCGCGACTTCGTGGCCGATCTCCCTGAAAGCCGCCTCCACGGCTTCGAAGTCATTGTAGGGCAAAACCGTGGTCAGGGCGGCGAGCGCAGCCGGCACTCCGGCGCTGTCCGGCCGGCCGTGGGTGAGGGCTCCGCTGCCGGCGGAGACCAGCAGGCTGTCCCCATGACCGTGATAGCAGCCGGCGAATTTGATGATACGGTCCCGCCCGGTGAACCCACGGGCGAGCCGCAGGCAGCTCATGGTGGCTTCCGTGCCACTATTGCACATGCGGACTTTTTCCACGCTTGGCACCCAATCAACGATGGTCCGCGCCATCTCCACTTCCCATGGATTGGGAATGCCGAAACTGAGACCGTCCTTCGCGACCTCCTGCACGGTGTGAACGAGGACATCCGGAGCGTGACCGAGAATGGCAGGCCCCCAGGTGCCAACGTAATCGATCAGCCAACGGCCATCCACATCAAGAATGCGGGAACCTTTGGCCCGCTTCACAAAAAAGGGTTCCCCATCGACATTCCGGAAGGCGCGGACCGGACTATTCACCCCACCGGGGATGTATTGTTTGGCGAGGGCGAATAGTTTGGAGGAAAGATGCATACGGGAACATAAAACGCGCGGCCCGCCATGCAAGACGGCAGGCCGCGCGCGGAATATCTGGATTGGCCCGGGGACGCTTATTTCTTCTGGATTTTATCCAAAGCTTTCAAAGCAGCCTCCCGCTCTTCCTCTGCTTTCTTCATGGCCTCCTGGGCTTTCTGGATGGTGGAATTGATCTCGCGCAACTCGACCTGCAGGGTATCCGCATCCTTGCTCAAGGCGAACTTCCCGGTTTGCACGTCGACGAGCAGGGCGTTGACGATTTTTCCTGGGATCAGGTAGGTGCTCACGCGCTCCGAACGGGCTATGTTCAATCCCACGATGGCACCATTGACATCGATCACCGGGCCGCCCGCGTCCTCGGCTTGGAGGGCGAGATCGCTCTGCAGCGCATTGGGGTAACCGCTGGCGTTTTTGCTCAGGCTGGAACCCATTAGCGCCGTCTGGTCAAGTTGCCGCAGGTCTCCGCCAGCCCCGGCGCTCTCCTGCATCTGTGCCCGGTTGCCGAGCGAAAGCTCGAGTTCCCTCGCCTTGCCCCCGCGTTCGATGGCTACCTTCACGACATCCTCCGGTTTCAGCCCGAGGACCAGCTTTTGCAGCTGCCGGGGGCTGGAAATCACCTCGCTATTTATGGAGAGGATCACATCGCCCGCGAGTAAACCAGCGCGTTCTGCCGCACCACCGGGGATGACACTCTGAATCAGAACCCCTTTCAGGGGAGGCGGCGCTTCTCCGGTGCCCCCCATTTTGATGCCCAAGGCCCCCTTCGAGCGCTCGTCGAGGCTGCGAGCCGCCACACTGATGACACCCACCCCGGTCGGGTCCTCACCGGTGCTGACAGCAGCGATCAGGGTGCCTACGGGAGTCTCCGTATCGGCAAATTTTGCCGCGACCAAACCCGTCGCCTCCAATTTGATCAGGGCCAGATCGTAGGCCTTCATGACATCGACGACCTTGCAGGGAACGATGCGGCCATTCCCGAACTCGGCTTCAAAATCGCCTTTTTCCACCTCGCTGGCTTTGGTGAGGGCGTAGCCATCCGCACTGACCACGGTGGCCAGGGCGACCTGCCGGTTCTTTTTCAGCACGCGCACCGTGGATTGCCGGGCCTGGGCCACGAGGGAACGCCATTCTGCCAGTGCACTCAGGTGATGCTTGCTGGAGCGGGTAATTTCCTCCTTGGCTCCGGGACCGAAACCAAGGCCACCCTCTTCACCGCCCTTCCCGCCCATCCGACGCAGCATTTCCTCCATCATCCGTTGAGGATTAAATGGGCTGCCACCTTCCTGCTGGGGATTCATCGGGGCGTTCTCATCATCCATGCCGCCCTCTTCTGCCTGACGGAACAATTCCTCCAGGTTGCCTGCGCCTCCATGCCCTTCCATCAGACGGCGGAGCAGTTCACCGAGGGAGCGGTCTGCCCCGTTTTGACCCAATGGGCTGCGGCGCTGCTGCACCTCTTCCGGGGTGACTTCCTGGCCATTCTGCCAGAAGCGCGGGCCGGTGCCGTCATTCTTGAATTCAAAGCGGAATTGCTTCGTCTGGCCGGGAGTCCCGCCTTGGTTTTGCTGCGCTTCCAACTGGCGCGTGAAGGTGAACAGACCAGTGCCGGCAGTCAGCGCGGCGAGAGCCATGGGAAGGAAAATTCGGTTTTTCATGAGGTTGACAAAAAGTTAGTTTTTAAAAATCAGGGAGCGGGAGCCAGGGTCACTTCCAGTTCCTTTTGGGCGCTGCCGCGTTTCACCGTCAGCTTCAGTTTATCTCCGGCCTTGGCAGCCTGGACTTTCGTGACGATGTCCCGGTTTTCGGTCACCTCGGCACCGTCGACTTTAATAATAATGTCTTCCAGCTCCACACCAGCCTTGGCAGCTGGGGAACCATCGGCCACTTCCACCACCTGCACGCCTGCGCCATCACTCAGGCCTTCCAGTTGGACGCCAAGATACACTTTATTCCGGGCCGGAGCTGCCGGGGCTTCGGGCTCCAGTGGGAGATTGCGGCGCGGGAGGCGGTTGTCATCCTGGGCCCTGTTGCGGGGCTTCGGTTCATCCGTTTCCTCCGGCTCCTTCATGCCGGGCATCAGCTTCGAAAGCCGCCCCCACACATCGCCTTTTTTCAGCCGCTCCATATCAGCGGCAAAGACGCCGATGGGCACGTGCCGGTTTTCTGATAAATTCTGGCTAATGCTGGAATGGATGCCAATCACCCGCCCGTCCAAGTCGAACAGCGGCCCGCCGCTGTCACCACCGGAAACGGTGCAGTCGCTCCGGTAGTAGGCCTTGCTGTCGTTCTCCCAAAGCCGGCCGACGCGCAGGGGAGCGGCGCGCTGTGGATCGTATCCCCCGGGGTGTCCCAGTGCCAGCACCCACTCGCCTTCTTCCACACTTTCGGATGAAGCCATCTCCACAAAAGGATAGTCACCCGGGTCAGTGATTTGGGCCAGAGCCGCATCACGGTCCATGTCACGCCCCAGGGATTTGCCCTTCACCTCCCGGCCCCCAGGCAGGGTAATCAGCAACTCGGTGCCGGTCGCTGCGAGGACGTGCCCGGCGGTCAGCACCAGACCATCTTTGCTCACAATCACCCCGCTGCCGGAACCCATCATGCCCTTGGCGCTGGAGCCTGAGATGGCCACTACGGCAGGGCTCACCTGGCCCACCACCGTCATCACGCGGGCCTGGCGCTCCTGGAGCGAATCCGCTTGAAGTGGAACCACCAGGACATCTGACGCAATAACAAAAACGGGGAGCCAAACCCTGGAGGAAAGCAAATGTCGGAAAGTCATGGAATTATGGAAAGCAAAGGTTTGAATATTACGGTTGGAAAGCGCGGACTCCACTCCCATTTATTTACAAATCAGCGCTTTGCCCGGGGCTGTGCGGAAATGCGAAGGCGGGCAGCGCGACGTCCCAGCGGGTTTCACAGGCCGCCGGTTCTGCCATTCACCGTGGAAACAGAAGCCGCCACAATTGCATCCAGCTACCACTTTTGCCGCCACCCCGTGAGAGACTGAAGCGCAGCGGGGCGTTTATGGGGATTCCCTTTCCGGATGCACCTCTCTTTTCCTCTTCTTTTTATGAATGCTTTGCGCCAACTCTCGATTGCCCTGCTGTTCTCTGCGACCCTGCCGCTCCATGCCGGAAACTGGCCCAACTGGCGGGGTCCTAACTTCGATGGATCCTCGGCTGAAACCGGGCTTCCGGCCACCTTTTCGCCGAAGGAAAACTGCCTGTGGTCCGCGTCCATGCCGGGACCGGCAGCGTCAACCCCCGTGGTGTGGGAAGACAGTGTTTTCCTGACCAGCACGGAGGAGGCCACCCAAAAATTGCTGGGCCTCTGCCTGGACCGGAAGACCGGCGCGGTGCGCTGGACGAAGGAAATCGGCAAAGGTTTCCGCCAGGACGACCGCAGCACCTACGCCGGGCCTTCACCAGTGACGAATGGGCAGCGGGTGATCTTCTTTTTCGGCACCGGGGACATGGCCGCCTTTGATTTCAACGGGAAGCCACTCTGGGCCCGCCAGATCCAGCAGGACTTCGGCAGCTTTGCCTTTCTATGGACCTTCTCCAGCAGCCCGGTGCTGCACGGCGGCCGGCTCGTCCTGCAGGTGCTGCAGCGGGATACTTCCTTCGACGGAAATGGAGCCCTGCGCGGCAAGCCAGGCGGAGGAAATGATTCCTATCTTCTCGCCCTTTCCCCGGAAACAGGAAAGGAACTCTGGCGCGTCGTGCGGCCCAGCACGGCCAATGCGGAATCCCTGGAATCCTTTGCCACGCCGATGCCTTACACCTTCAAGGGCCAAACCGAGTTGCTGGTGGCGGGAGGAGACATCCTGACCGGACACGATCCGGCAACGGGCAAGGAGCGGTGGCGCTCCCCCTCCTGGAATCCGGAAAAAATCTCCCACTGGCGGCTCGTGCCTGGTCCGGTGGCAGGGGACGGCGTCATCCTCGCCTGCGCCCCGAAACGGGCTCCTGTTTATGCCTGGAAGGCAGGAGGTGAGGGCCTCCTCACCGAAGCCAACAGCGCCTGGGTGAGTGGTGATGAGGTCAATAGCCAGCATGTATCCTCCGATGTGTCCACGCCCCTGTTCTATCAAGGCCGGTTTTATATCATGAACAGCGACCGCAAGGCGATGACCTGCGTGGATCCAACGTCCGGCAAGCTGTTCTGGGAATACCGCGTGGATGACGGCACGAAAATCGAGGCGTCCCCCACCGGAGCCGATGGGAAAATTTACTTTATGGACCAACGGGGCACGGTGACGGTGCTGGCCGCCGGCGATAAGGCAAAACTCCTGCACCAGGTGGATTTTGGAGACCCTTCCCAAAAGGATATCCGTTCCAGCCTGGCGGCGGCTCAGGGATGCCTTTTCATCCGCACCAATGCCGCGCTTTTCTGTGTGGGGAATGCGCCGTAACCCTGGCAGTCAATCCTGATGCTCCGTTTGCTTCCCGGACCTGTCCAAAGCACCACTGCGTGGCTGTTATTGGCAGGTGGTGCGTGGGCTGAAGAAACGGCGGGGGTGGAGAACTTCCGCGGGGCTGCCTGGCGGCCGGTTTTCCAAGGGATCGAACTGGCCCCAGTGGTGCTGACGAAGCCACGTCCTATCCAGGCGCAGATCCTGCGGGTGCACCTGGATGCCCCGGGCGTTTCCCTGGTGGCCACGCCCGGAAATGGCGGGGCTCCGGGCGAGACCACGGGGCAATGGACCAGCAGTTTTCTCAAAACCCAGCGCTGCCAGGCAGCGGTCAATGCAGCCCCCTTCGACAAGGTGACCACCCTGGAAGGCGGGCCTCTGGATGTGGTGGGCCTGCAGATCTCCGGCGGGCAACTGGTATCGCCGGACGATGGCTCCCCGGCTCTGCTGATTCTGAAAAACGGCAAAGCTAAAATCCAGCGCCCGCCGTTTCCCGGCCAGCAAATCCAGGAAGCGGTCGCGGGATTCCAAATCGTCCTCTGGCAGGGCCGGACGGTGGCTTCCGACACAAAATTGCACCCCCGCACCGGCGCCGGAGTGAGCGCCGACGGCCAGACCCTCTGGTTGCTGACCGTCGATGGCCGCCAGACTGGCCGCAGTGAGGGCTGCACCACCTTGGAGATGGCAGACTGGCTGCGGGCCATGGGGGCCCAATCCGGCATCAACCTGGATGGCGGCGGCACCACTACCATGGTGCTGGCGGCGGCCGATGGCAAACCCTTGATCCTGAACCGCCCGATCCACGCCGGCATCCCCGGCTTGGAACGGCCCTCCGGCAGCCATCTTGGAGTGCATGCCCTGCCCTTGGGACCAGGAAAGAACTGACTTTTTTCAAAAAGCAGCGATACCCTCAAGCTACTCCGGTCCGGGTCCTCCTGGTGGCGGCCCTGTTCCTCCAGGCGGTGGACTTGGCCGCAATTCCTCCCCGGAAAGCTTGCCGTCCTTGTTTTGATCCAAAAGCAGCAGGGATTCCGGAGCTTTGGCCAGCTCGTCCGCATCCAACGCCCCGTCGCCATTCCGGTCCATCACCTGGACAGGGGGAGGGGGAGGCCGCCTTTCCAGCCCCGGTCCCGCTCCCGGTCCCGCTCCAGCACCCCCTCGGCCGGGCGGTCCCCCGCCCGGAGGACGGTCATTTTTGAAGAAGCTCTGGTCCGGCTCTCCCCGCCAGAGCCGGGGGACAAACGGAAATGCTGCGGTCACGCAATAGTAATAGGTGCCTTGGGGAAACTCCGGGGTCACGCCGCTGCGGCCATTGCACTCGTCGAGATCACCGCTGCCCGGCACAAACTCAAAGTCCTGCGTAAAACGTCCATCGTATTTTCCCCCGGGCCCATCCGCCTGCGCCGGACGGTTCCCCGCTTTCAGCCGGTAGCTGGATTTCATGGCACCCAGCGGGCTTTTTGGATCCGCCGGAACCTTGTGGGCATATCCGCTGTAGAGCGGAAACCCATCCGCAGCCCAGCCAATCAGACGCATCGTCGCGCCATCCCCGCCGAGCTGGCCCACCAGGCCCACCGGCAGCGCATGATAGTGATAGGCTCCGGTGGGTTGCACATGCGCATGATGCTCATCCAGACCCAGGTCCAAAAACCCCGTGGCGGCTTCATACCGCCAGCCGGATTGCGGATTATTTTGCCAGGTTTCCCCCGTGCCCGGTTCAAAAGGCACCCCATTCAAGGCCACGCCCCACCAATACCCCCCGGCCCGGACGGGATGTTCCTGCGCCTTGGGCTGCACCGGCACGCGAAATTGATAATGCTGCGGTTTGGCGGTATGGGGATTCCCCCGGCGCGGAAACTTTGGCGTTTCCTCCGGCCAGCCATTCGACTCAATCGTCCGGAACCCGGCAGCGGTGCTGATCTTTACCTCATTCCGGAAAGGCAAAGCAGCAGCGGATCCGGACGCACCACCCTGACCAGCCTGATCCTTGCCGAGGGCACCAAGCCCATCCTTTGCCGTTTCGGAACCCGCCCACAGGGGACTCAGAACAGGGAAAAGCAAAGCGGCAGAGGCCAGGGACAAGTGGAGGACTAAATGGGGCATCTTTGGGTTTCGCATGGGAACCTTTAGTTCAGGTGAAGCCCTACCGGATTCCCGGACTCAAGGGGAACCTCCTGAAAATCGCATGCTCCCTCTCCTTTCCCCAAAAAAGAAAGGATCTGCGCACACAACTTTCCTGTCCAAGGCCGCTGACTGGGCTTCCGGGCCGGCAACGGCACGAAATATGCACAAATCTGCCTTTGATCTCCCACCAATTCACCCAAACAGATTCTTCTCTTTTAGCGTGGTTTCCTCTAGAGTCTGCGAAGAAAATAGGGAGCCAGCCCCCTTACGGGGCACAACTGCATGACAGATAATGATTTACGACCGAGGTTGATCAGCTTGGCGGATGGATCCGAAGTGGTCCTCCCCGAGACGGCTATATTTGGCCGCAAATCTGACAGCACCATTCCCTTGCCTGACAACCGGGTCTCCCGCCGCCATTCCATGATCCGCCGACAGGAGGACGATGAATTTTGGTTCTACGATTTGGGAAGTTTTAATGGTAGCTACATTAATAATGAGCGCGTGACCACCACCCGCCAGTTGGAGCCGGGGGATGTGATCCGGATTTGCGATTTTGAATACCGCTTTGAGCTACCCCACGCCGGCCCACGTCTGGGGAACGAAGTCCAGGACATGCAGGTGGTGCCCATGATCATTCTGGTAAGTGATATCAAGGGATTCACCCGCCTTTCCGAGGTGCTGCCGCCAGACGAGCTGGCCCAGGCGATCGGCTCGTGGTATTCCTACTGCGATCAGGTCCTCACCGAGCACGGCGCCGCGATTGATAAATTCATCGGAGACGCCGTGCTGGCTTATTGGACGGATGTGACGCCAAATGCCCGGCAATGGGCCCTCTCCGCCGCCCGCTACCTCCGGGAAAGCTGCTCCCTGATCCAGGAGGAAATGAAATGGACCTTTGAACGCTACGATGTCGAATTCTCCAGTGGCGTGGCCCTGCACATGGGCGAAGTTTCATGGGGCCAGCTCGGCCAGGGCGGGCTCACCATGCTGGGCGATGCGGTCAATACCACCTTCCGCATTCAGGCCCTGACCCGCCAGCTTGGCAGCGATATCCTCGTCTCTTCCGATCTCCTCAAGGGCTGGAAGGAGGGACTTAAACACGTGCGCTCCCTCGGCACCCACACCCTGAAAGGGAAGGAAAATCCCGTCGGGATCTACGCCGTGGAAAGTGCTCCAGAACTCTTTGTCCGGTGAGCGATTCCCCCATCCCCAAAAAAAGTGAGAGTTGGCTCGGGCTGTTGCTCACGGCCATCCTCTGCCTTGGTTTTCTCTACTGGTGGTTCCGTCCCGCGCGGGAAACCTGGCAGCCCCACACCACCACCCAACTGGTCGCCCGGGCTCTCGCCGAATCCGGTTTGAACGACCCACTGGAGCGCTTGGTGATTGACTTCGACCTGATGGAAGTCGCCCTTCTTCAGTCCCGGCAAGGCATGGTGCCCGAGGGGCTGGAAACCGCTTCCCGCATTGCCGATCCTGTGGTGCAGGCCCGCACCATCCGCCAGCTCGCCCAGGCCCATCTGCAACAGGATGCGAAAAATCTCGGCATTTCCCTGACCATGTGCGACCGCATCGCGGATTCCGCCCGGCGTGCCCGGATGAAGGAGGAAATTTTGCTCCAAATTGCCCTGCTGGGTTTCGGCGATATCGCTTTGGCTGAAGCAAAAACGCCCCTCTTGCGCGCCCGTCTGGCCCGCCGCCTCGCCGAGACGGACGGTCAGGACACCGCCCGCACACTTCTCGCGGAATTGGAGGCAGCCCAGACCACGCTGCCGCCGGACCAGGCCGCTCTGTTGCTTCCGGAATTCGCCTGGACCCGGGTCCAATTGGCCATCACGGACGGTCCCCAGCAGGCTTTCGGGGCGATCCGGCGGCTGCCTGCCGCCGATCAGGAGGAGGTTTGGCTCGAACTCTTCCGGATTTCATTCGGACGCGGGGAAACCCAGGCTGCGCTGGATACGGCGGCGGTGGCTGCCGAGGCTCCCACCCCGGCCCTGCGCCGGAAATTTGAATTGGAGGCCGTGTTATCCGGCTTTCCGCTGCGTCCGGCGGAGGAAATCATTGCTGAACTTGAGCAGGAATTGAAAGCCGCCCCGCCCGGCCCGGCCCACATCCGTGCCCTCATCGCCTTGGCTAAAATGCGCAACCCAGCCTCCGGTCCTGAGGCCACCGCCATCCCGCTGCGCGCTGCCCTGGAGGAGGCGGCGGCGCTGAAGGACCCGGTGCAACGCGCCACCTTCCTCGCTGAGCTGGCGGAACTCCTGCCGGACGCCCTGCTTTTTGCCGAGTCCAAAAAAGCCCTGCAGGATGCCACGGATGCCGCCCACACCATCGTCGCCCCGGAGCAGCAGGTGCCCCAGCTCGTCATGGTGATGAGTCATGCCTTCAAAGCGGGAGAAATCCAAACCGCCTCCGATTTGGCCACCGAGGCCCTCGCTCTGGCTCCTAAAATTACTCTGGCAGACTCCGTCCGCCTCGAACTGGCCGATTTCCTCACCCGCATTGGCGACTGGCCCGCCGCCCTGAGTCTGCTGCCCGGGCCAAAGTCTGCCGAACGGAATGCCCCCGCAGGTGAAGAAAACAAGGAACTATCTGGTCCCCGGGCCGACCTCCTGGATGCCTTGGCCACAACGGCAGCGGAGGACATCATCGGCTACCCGGCAAACGATCCTCCCAACCGCGGCGAGCCCCTCGACCGTATCCGGAACCGGGCCATTTCCGACCAGGCCGCCGCTGCTGCCTACCTGCCCGGACTCCCCTCCGGCCCCGCCCGGGCCCGCGCCACCCTGGCCATCGCCAAAGGACTCCTCCTGCCGCCCTTGCCAGCGGCTGAACAAAATCTGCCCTCCGATCCTACCACCGCCTTGGACGTGCTCCCCGGTCAGGAAACCGCCCCGCCCGTGGCACCGCTGCCTGAGGATGCCGGGCGCTGAATGATGCACTGATACTCAACTCTCAACTCCCTCCATCAACCATCAACCATCAACCCTTTGCCTGCTTTCAGGCGAGTAGCTCCTTCACCACCTTGCCCGAGACATCGGTGAGGCGGAAGTCGCGGCCCTGGTAGCGGTGGGTGAAGCGCTCGTGGTCGATGCCCATGAGGTGGAGCAGAGTGGCGTGGAAGTCGTGCATGCTGACAGGATTTTCTGTGACGCGGAAACCGAATTTGCAGGTGCTGCCATGGCTGACGCCGGGCTTGATACCGCCACCCGCCATCCAAAAGGTGAAGCAATCGCGATGGTGCTCGCGGCCGTAGTTGCCGGTTTTTTTATGGATGCCGCCCTGGGAATAACTGGTCCGGCCAAATTCGCTGCCGAAGATGACGAGGGTATCCTTCAACATGTCGCGCTGTTTCAGGTCGGTGATCAGCGCGGCGGCGGCCTGGTCGACTTCCTTGCCTCCGATTTCAAAGCCCATGGGCAGACTGCCGTGGTGGTCCCAGCCGGGGTGGAATAGCTGGATATAGCGCACATCACGCTCCGCGAGGCGGCGGGCGAGCAGGCAGTTTTTGGCAAAACTGCCCGGCTTTTTGACGTCTTCGCCGTAAAGGTCGAGCACGGACTGCGGCTCCTTGCTGATATCCGTGGCGTCCGGCACCGCCGATTGCATGCGGTAGGCCATTTCAAATTGCTCTATCTTGCTATCGATCACGGCATCGCCATCGGCGGCGCGCTCCATGTCATGGAGGTCGCGCAGGCCATCCAGCATGCGGCGCGTGGCCTCGCGGGGCAGGCCCTGGGGATCCGACAAATACAGCACGGGATCCGCCCCGCTGCGGAAATGCACCCCGGCATAGCGGCTGGGCAGGAACCCGGAATCCCACATCCGTGAGGACAAGGGTTGATCAACCGGCCGGTTGCTGGTCAGGGTAATGAAGGCGGGCAGGTCCTTGTTGACGCTGCCGAGTCCATAGTCCAGCCACGCCCCGATGGAAGGCCGGCCGGACAACTGGGCCCCCGTCTGCAAAAAGGCAAGGGCCGGGTCGTGATTCACCGCATCGGAGTAGAGCGATTTGATGAAGCTCAACTCGTCCGCCACCTTCGCCAAGTGGGGAAAGGAGGCACTGATCCAAGCCCCGGATTGGCCATGCTGGGCGAAGTCCACACTGCATCCTACCAAAGGAAAGGAGGACTGCCGCGAGGACATGCCCAGCGGTTTTTTCCCCGCCATGGCGGACGCAGGGATTTGTTCCCCCTGCAGCCGTTTCAGTTCAGGCTTGTAGTCGAAGCTTTCGAGATGCGACATCCCGCCGGTCATGGTCAGGAAAATCACCCGTTTCGCCTTCGCCGGAAAATGCGGCAGCCCCGCCATGGCTGCCTGGGACTGTCCGGACAAAAGATCTGCCAGAGCGATGGCCCCCAGCCCTCCAGTCATGCGGGTAAGCCAGGCCCGGCGGGACAGGCCGGAAGCGGGGGTGTAGCGGTGGCAATGGGACATGGGAGAAAGGTGTGGTAGTTATCAGTTGTCGGTTGCTGGGTGACAGGGAGAAACTTTTGGATGGCGATTCGAAAATCCTGAAAACTAATAACTAATAACCCATCCCTTCCCTACGGCTTCATGGAGGTTTCCTGGAAACCGAGGAGGAGGCGGATGAGGCGGGTAGTGGAGGTGACTTCGAGGGGATCGAGGGTGGGGTCGGATGGGTGTTCGCCGTTTTGGGTGAGGAGGGTTTTGGCTTCTTCGGCGGTGACGAGGGGACGCTCCTTGGCGAGGTAGGCGGTGAGGGTGGTGAGTTGTTTGGCGTCCGGCGTGGTGCTGGTGAAGAGGCGGAAGGCGTCGCGCACGCGGGCGGTGTCGTCGCTGGGATACTGCTTGATGAGCTTTTCTGCGAGGACGCGGGCGGCCTCTATGAATTGGGGGTCATTCATCAGCACGAGAGCCTGGAGCGGGGTGTTGGTGCGCTCGCGGCGGACCTTGCAGAACTCGCGGGTGGGGGCATCAAAAATCGTCAGGGTGGGCGGGGGCAGAGTGCGCCGCCAGAAGGAATAGAGGCTGCGGCGGCGGAGGTCTTCGCCCTTCCCCTGGAGGTAGGCGTGCTGGGTGCCGGATTCCTCCCAAAGGCCGGCGGGCTGCACGGGATAGACACTGGGGCCACCGATTTTCGGCACGAGGAGGCCGCTGACAGCGAGCGCCATGTCCCGCAGGGCTTCGCCGGAGAGGCGGGTGCGGGGACCGTGGGAGAGGAAGATGTTATCCGGATCGCGCTCGCGGGCGGCGGGGTCGGCGGGCTGGCCCGACTGGCGGTAGGCGGTGGTGAGGACGAGGCGGCGGCAGAGGGCCTTGACATCCCAGCCGTGCTCCATGAAGTCGAGGGCGAGCCAGTCCAACAATTCCGGATGGGAGGGGGCGCGGCCCTGGGTGCCGAAGTCTTCCGGGGTGGCGACGAGCCCGCGGTTGAAGAGGAGTTGCCAGAAGCGGTTTACGGCGACGCGGCTGGTCAGAGGGTGCTTGCGGTCCGTCAGCCACTTGGCAAAACCGAGCCGGTTGTGCGGCAGGGATTCGTCAAAAGGCAGGATGGCGGCGGGCACGCCTGGGGAGACAGGTTCGGTGGGCTGGTCGAAATTCCCCCGGGCCAGCACATGCCAGGGGCGGCGCGGGCCGGGCCATTCCTTCATTACCATCAGGTCGACGGCCTGGCCGCTGAGGTCATTTTCGGTGGCGATGGCGATGGCAAGTTTTTCCGTCAGGGCACGGGTGTCAGGATCGATCTCCCGCAGATACCAGTCCAGCCAATCAGCGGGCTTGGAGGTATCGGTCTGGAGGGCGATCTGGCGGACTTCCGGAGCGCTCAGGGTGCAGTCAAAGAACTGAAATTCATCGACGAGGTCGGTGTAGCAGGCATCGTTGGTGCGCCCCCCGAGGAAGAAAGCGAGGCTGCCATCGTCTTTGGCGGTATCGTCGCCCCATTCGGCACGGTAGACAATGTCACGGTAGAGCCCGTCGCGGATGGTTTCGGTTTCCAGCCGCTCACCATCCAAATAGATGGCCATCCCCGCCGCGCGGCTGGAGCCATCGTAGGTGACGGTGAGATGGGACCAGCGCTTGACGGTGACAGCGGTTTTGGCGCGGATGCGGATTTCGTTGCCGGGCGAAAAGTGGCAGAGGGCGAAGGAGGGCCGGCCTTCATCCAGGATCAATTCCACCCCGCGGCTGGCAGCGTCGGTTCCAGCGCGGCTACGGTGGGCCAGCACGGCCCGGGGGATGATTTTGGAGGGGCGGATCCAGAGGGCATAGCTGAAATGGTCGGTGCGGTGCAGCTGCGGCACGGCCATCATGTAGGCGGTGTTATCATGTTCCAGGCTGATGCATTGCCCGACCCGGCCTTCGGCCTGCGGGGCGTTGATGCGGATTTTGCCCGGCACCTTGGGCTGCGCCGTGTCCGCAAGGACCTTGGCAGTGGTGGTTTCAAACTGATGCCAGGACATGGGAGCCCGGGGGCCGAAGGCCTGACCCGCAGCGCCGGCGAGCACAGGGCTGCCCTTTTTGAAATTGCGGGCCGTCACCCAGGGCTCGCCGCGCGGGGGGCGGTTGGTTTTCAGCCAGACGTTGAAGCGTTCCGCAGCGGCGGGCCGGTCTGCGGCGAGGACTTTTTCAAGGGCGGCGATATCAGCTTTGGCCTGCTGATGTTTTGCTTCCTGTTCCGGGGTGAATAACAACAGGGAAGGAGGCGGGGTGGCTCCGGTGTAGACGCAGAAGAGCCCCATTTCGTCGATGTTATTGAAGAAGGCACCGAGGCTGTAGTATTCCTTCGTGCTGATGGGATCGAACTTGTGATCGTGGCAACGGGCGCATTCCGTGGTCATGCCCATGAAGGCGAGGCCGTTGGTTTTGACACGGTCCGCGACCTGCTCGATGCGGAATTCCTCAGGATTGCTCCCGGCTTCGTTCGACTGCTGGGGCAGGCGGTTGAAGCAGGTGGCGATCATCTGGTCGCGGGTAGGCGCAGGCAGGAGATCGCCGGCAGTTTGCCAGGTGATGAACTGGTCCCACGTCAGGTTTTGATTGAAGGCGCGGATGACCCAGTCCCGGTAGGGCCAGGTGGCGCAGTCGGCATCCTCATGGCGGCCGTAGGTGTCGCCATAGCGGGCGGTGTCCAGCCAATCGCTGGCCATGCGCTCGCCATAGGCAGGAGAAGCGAGGAGGCGGTCCACCACTTTTTCAAAAGCGTCAGGAGATTTGTCCGCGGGGAAGGCATCCTGCTCCGCGAGGGAGGGGGGCAGGCCGGTGAGGTCGAAGGTGACGCGCCGCAGCCAGACCTCCCGGCTGGCGGGCGGGGCAAAGGTCAGGCCTTCCTTTTGCAGGCGATCCGCGAGAAAGGCGTCAATGGGATCGGAAACGCGCGATTTGTCAGGGCTGCTGGCGGGCAGCACCGGAACGGGAGCGGCCACCGGCGGCACGAAGGCCCAGTGTTTGGCATACGGAGCACCACCGGCGACCCAGCGGCGCAGCAGTTCGATCTGCTCCGGCTTGAGCGGCTTTTTCGATTCCGGGGGCGGCATGATTTCCTCCGGATCATGACTGAGGAGGCGCTTGTAGAGTTCGCTGCCCTCCACATCGCCAGGCTTCAGGGCCTTGGCGGCGATGGCGGCCTCGCGCTCATCAAGCCGGAGTTTGGCTTTGCGGGCCTTTTCATCCACCCCATGGCAGGAAAAACAATGGTCCGCCAGAATAGGGCGGATTTCCTTCACAAAATCAGGAACCGCCGCCGCCGGGTCACCGGGATTCGCCCACGCCAAGGCTGCAAGCCCTTGCAGAAGAAGAACTGGCAGCGGCAGAATGAGCGGAGAGAAACGAATGGGCATGAGGGCTCGGACAAAAAGCACAGTATCAGGGGGATAATACGCCCCCGCAATGAAAGCAGGCTCCACGCGCAAAACATGAAAGTTTTTTCATACACCATCTTTTTCTCCTCTGATAACCTGGATGCTTTCGCTTTCCGGATGGCACAATGTGCGCTATTCGCCCGGGCATGACCATTCAAGATCCAAAACCACTCTCGACCCGGGGCAAGGCGCTCCGGCTGAATTTGGACCCAAGCAATTATGGCACCTTCGCGGAAATCGGGGCGGGGCAGGAGACGGCGGCGGTGTTTTTCCGGGTTGGCGGCGCGTCGGGGACCATTGCGAAGTCGATTTCTGCTTACGACATGACGATGAGTGATGCGATTTATGGACCGAGCCCGCGCTATGTGTCGCGGGAGCGGCTGGTGTCCATGCTGGATCACGAATATGCGGTGCTGACCGAGCGTCTGGCGCCGAAGCGCGGGGAGACGACGCAGTTTTTTGCTTTTTGCAATACGGTGCGGGCGCGGGCTTACAGTGACAAGGGTGGGGCGGAGTGCCAGGGCTGGGTGGGGATCCGCTATCAACACCGCCCGGGGGGCAAGCCGAATGATATTCTGCTGCATGTGCGTATGCTGGATGATACCAATCTGGAACAGCAGCGCTCGCTGGGCGTGCTGGGGGTGAACCTGATCTGGGCCGCCCTGCATCAGCGGGATAACATCAAATCCTTTGTGGAAAGCCTGATCGATGATCTGCGGGTGGAGTCCATGGAAATTGATATGCTGAAGTTCACCGGGCCGGATTTCGGCCAAATCGACAATCGTGAAGTGGCGCTGCAGCTGGTGGAATCGAACCTGACGGAAGCGGCTTTCTTCACCTCGGATGGGGAAGTGATGCAGGCCTCTGAAAAGCTTTACCGGCAGCCGGTGCTGGTGCTGCGCGGGTCCTTCAATCCGGTGACTCTGGTGCATACGGACATGCTGACTTCCGCCGGCGTGGAATTCCGCACGCGCCTGAAAAATCCGGATCAGCCATGGATCGAGCTGATGGAGTTTTCCATGAATAACCTCTTCGCGGTGCGCAGTGAGGTGACGCATGCGGACTTCCTCGCGCGGGCAGACATCCTGCAGAAGCTGGGCAAGAGTGTGCTGATTTCCAAATTCGGCGCCTTCCACCGCCTGGGGACCTATCTGAGCCGCTACACGCAGGAGCCGGTGGGGCTGGTGCTGAGTGTGGATGTCCTCGAAAAGCTGTTCCAGGAAAAATGGTATGAGGATTTGCCCGGAGGCATCCTGGAGAATTTCGGCCGCCTCTTCAAAAATGCCCTGCGCCTGTATGTCTATCCGATCCTCGACCGCGAGGAAGGAGCAGTGCGCACCGCGCAGAAGGCCCGCATCCCCGACCACCTGCACTCCCTTTTTGAGTATCTGCTGCAGAACGACCGGATCCTGAATACCGCCCAGCACGCCACCCGGGCGGTGCTGGATTACTGGACCAGCGATGTGCGCCAGATGATCGCAAACAAGGATCCCCGCTGGCGGGCGCTGGTGCCGCCGCAGATCGTGGAGGCTTACAGCAGGGAATAAGAAACCCGCACCGCCTTCCGTCGGGTTATTTACCCCTTCCCCTTCGTCAGCCCATCACGGGACGTGACCCGTCTGCAATTCTGAATCTTCTCACCCAATGCCCCCTCACATGTCAAACCACCCCAATCCGATTTTTACTGGAATTGGCGGACGGGTCGTTGCCATTAACCGTTCGAACGGGGAGGTCATTTGGAAGAAACATTTGGGCGGCAGCGGTTTCGTCACGGTAATCGCTGATGCCACCACCGTCTTTGTCTGAGGCTCATTGGGGGCGGACTGCGGCGGGCGGTTGGCGTCAAACGCGCTTGACCCCGCCTCCACCGTCCCCCGTGATGGGGAAAGCATCTCCCCGCCATGAAAATCTGCGCCATCACCGGTAAACACCTCAAAGATGGCGAAGTCGTGCACTGTGCGGCCCTGCGGCCTACCCTGCTGGATTTCATCCAGCAAAAACACCCCGCTCTGAAAGATGATGATGTGATAGAAGCCAGTCTGCTGCCAGCGCTGCGGGCCGCTTACGTGGAAAAAGCCCTGGAGGATGAGATGGGGGAACTCTCCGAACTGGAGCGCGAGGTGATTCACAGTCTGGAGCAGCACGAAATCCTCTCTGAAAATCCGGAGGGTGCCGGGACCGCAACCGTGCGCACCTTTGGGGAAAAGCTCTCCGACCGCATTGCCACCTTTGGCGGCAGTTGGAAGTTTATCCTTTCCTTCATGGGATTTCTGGCCCTCTGGATCCTCGCCAATACGCTGCTCTGGCGCGCCACCGGACCACCGGATCCCTATCCATACATTCTGCTGAATCTGCTCCTCTCCTGCATCGCGGCGCTCCAGGCCCCGCTGATCATGATGAGCCAAAAACGCCAGGAATCGCGCGACCGCCATCATGCCGAGCAGGACTATCAAATCAACCTGAAGGCCGAGCTGGAAATCCGCCACCTTCACGAAAAAATGGACCACCTGCTCCACCACCACAGCACCCGGCTGATGGAAATCCAAAAGATCCAGACCGATCTGCTCCGGCAACTGGTCGAGGCCAAGGGCTAGCGCTGGCATAGGCCCCGCCGCCTCTGCCTACTCAGGCACCTGGCATTCCGCGCTTTTCCGGCGGCACCGGTAAAAATCCCGCGACCGGAGAAACCGCCGGACCGTAACTTGGCGTCCGCAATTCCATCAGTTCTCCCCTAGCAGCCTGTCTGACTTAAGTTTCCAAGGTTGGGCTATGGTAATTACGAATAAATATATATATTTTTGAATTGCCCGGTCTTTTATTCACTGGGTTCTTTTCGTGAAAATAAAGGGGTGACTTTTTGAGATCTTTCCCACCCCGG